>CAYSXG010000458.1:0-3262 GCA_964434895.1 uncultured Solibacteraceae bacterium
GCCTTGGACGTGCAACAGGCAAAAGTCCGTCTGGCCCTGGTCGAGGCCCAGGCCGCCGGGGCGGAGGGACGTTCACCTCGAAGCGCCCTGGCCAGAGCCCGAGAGGCGCTGAGCCGGGCTGAGCGCGCCAACCCGCGGGCCCAGCGCAACGGGGTTCTGCGTTCCGCCATCGAGCAGGCCGAGCGCAGCTAGTCCGGTCAAGAAGCCCCTTCGTTTACCCCGTATTGGGGTTCAGGGCTCGAGGACGGACCGTCGTCGCAGCTGTGGGGACCGATTCGTGAAGCGATCGGTTTGCCTTAGGTCCCATTTCCAAAGTGGCTCTTTTAGGTACGGGGCGCGCCTGAACAATTGAAACCCATTCCAGGTGCCCTCCTTCGACCCCCATCCAATCCGCCTGTGGTCCTTTTCCCGACTCGTTCTTCGAGGAGAATCCATGAACACGCTTCCACTCACGCTGCTCGCCCTCGTCGCCCCCGGTTTGGCTGCGGGGGCCCCGCCGAAAACCGCGGCACTCGGGGGCATCCGCGTTTCACTTCCGGCCATCCAGAGCTTCACGAGCTCCTCCCCCGCCATCAAGGATGGGGAATCCATCACGTTGACCGCTTCCTGGACGGGGACGGGCTCGGAGGGGCGGGTGGGTGGCTACTACGCGATGCCCAATGGCGCGGTCTACGAGCTCTGGAGCGGCTCCGTTCCGATCGCCAAGGGGGTGCCGATCACGACCCGCGCCATCGATACCGCAGGCAGGAGCGGTCAAGCCGTTTTCACTTTGACGGTATCGAGCCCCTTGGGTACGGTCACCCAGAACATCGGCGTCAGCATTCGGCCCGCCCCCCCTCAACTCCTTCAGTTGACGGCGACCCCGCGCACGATCACCGAGGGGGATCCAATCACCCTGGCCTACGTGCGGGGAGGGGGAGGATCGCCGACCCAGTTCACGTTGACCGATCCAGGGGGCGTCATCACGGGGCTGAGCAATCCGCCCACCCCCGACGAGCTGTCCCCCAGGACGCCTGCCGGGATTCGCGGAATCAAGTCCTACACGCTGACGGCCACGAACGCCGCTGGATCGAGCTCCCAAAGCGCCCAGATCGATATGATTGCCGCCCCCAAGATCGACAGCTTTTTTGCACTGCCCGACCGGATCAACCCGGGCGAGAGCACCACGCTTTGGGCCGCTTACCGGGATGGGAGCGCCGGCGTGGTCTGGCAGGGGGGGAACGTATTCTCCCCCTCTCCCCTCGTGCTCGAAGGCGGGAGTCGTGTGGTCCTCCCGCCCCTGCCCGCGTCCAATTGGTTCACCCTTTCCGTG
This sequence comes from uncultured Solibacteraceae bacterium, assembly GCA_964434895.1. GTDB lineage: Bacteria > Acidobacteriota > Holophagae > Holophagales > Holophagaceae > CAYSXG01. Next base: position 1,313 of record CAYSXG010000458.1, read on the forward strand.
ACCAATTCCCTCGGCCGGGCCGTCTGGCAGCCGGTCGGAGTGTACGCAGCCAAGTGGCAGGCCAGCACCGGCCAGCCCTTGATGGCTCGGTCGGGCGGGCACCAGGTGACTCGACTTAAGGATGGACGCTTCCTGATCTCGGGGGGGGCCTCGCCGGATGGCGTGCTTGACGTGGCGGAGCTGTACGACCCGAAGACGAGGTCCTTCACCCTCGCGGGGCGCATGACCCAGCAACGCAGGGGGCACACGGCCACCCTGCTGAGCAACGGCAAGGTGCTGGTCGCCGGCGGCTTGGATGCCTACGGGAGCCCCTTGAAAACCTGCGAGATTTACGATCCGTCCACCAGCACCTTCGCCCAGGTCCCCCAGCTCATGAGCCTGCCCCGGGCCACTCATACCGCCACCGCCCTGGCGGGCGGGGTGCTTCTGGTCAGCGGAAAATCCGCGGACTTTTATGACCTGGGTACGGGCACCCTCGCCCCTGCGGGAACCCCGGCCTTCGAATGCCTCAATCACACCGCCACCGGATGGCTGGATGGGAAAGGAAACCCCGGCGGCTCTGTCCTCGTGGTGGGGGGGGCAGGACCTTCGACCGGCGCGCAGATCTACGACCGTGCCAGCAACTCATGGCGGATGGCTGCTTACCAGCCTCTAACGCCCCGGACCCAACACGCCGCCCTTCCACTCCCAGGTGGGAACGTGCTGCTGGCAGGGGGAATCGATGGGGCCGGAAATCCCCTGCAGAGCCTGGAGCTTTTCCACCCCACGGACCAGACCTTCGAAGCGGCTGGGCACCTCCTCTCCCTTTCGGGGGAGGTTCAAGCCTCCTTGCTGCCTGAAGGGGCGGTCCTCTTCACACAGGCTGGAACAACCACCACTGAATTCTGGCGCCGGGACGGCGAGGTCCGGCTGGCCCTTCCCCTTCCGACCCTCCTGGCCCAAGCGGTGGCTTCCCAAAACCTGACCTACCCTCCCACCGGTTTGGTGGTGACGCTTCCCAACGCTTTCCCGGGGGCCACCTTCGAGGTCCTTCTGGTCGGCGCGGACCCCAACAGCTCGAGGCAGGGAATCGCCCTTTATTACCAATGATTCCATTGCGCGGCGAGGGTCCCCTATCCCTTAGCCCCCGGGCGGCCCCATCGGAAGGCGCCGCCCCCACCGAGCCCGGTCGGGGGTCCCCTTCTCCTCTCCCCACACCCATGTCGTCTGAGGTAAGCCATGAAACTTAGACCCTGTATCCTTCTCGGGCCCGCGGCCCTTCAGCTCCTGGCCGGATCGCCCGGAGTCCCCGCGAAATCGGCCGCGTTGGGGCGCCTGCGCGTCACGAGTCCATCCATCCAAGCCTTCACCTGTTCGCCTTCAGGCGTCACCGAAAAGCGGGCGGCGAGCTTGCTGGCCTCTTACGCCGGAACGGGGGCCTCGGGATGGGTGCAGGGAACCCTCACGGGGCCCGACGGTACCAAGGCCGATCTCGGCGGCTTCCCCATCGCCAGCGGCGTCCCCAGGTCGATCCTTCTCCCCTTCGCGGGGCAAGCGGACTTCACCCTCACGGTTTCAGGCGCCCTGGGCAGCGTCACCCAGTCCCTCAACGTCAAGGTTTCCCGGGCAGCCCCTGTTCTGGGCAGCTTCGAGGCCCTACCCGGACCAGGCCTTACACAGGGGGAGACGGCCTATCTCCATTTCACGCTCGATGGACAGGGAGGGATGCCCACCACGTACTGGCTGACCCTGCCCTCCGGTGAAAATCGGCCCCTGCATGCCCCTCCCTTGGAAAGCGAACTAACCATCGCTCCGGACCAGACGGGCTCCTACGCTCTTTCCGTTTCGAACGACGGAGGACAATCCACCAGGTCCCTCCAAATCCAGGTCCTACCGCCGCCGAGAATCGATCGCTTTTTCGCAGCCCCCAACCGGGTCAATCCCGGCGAGGGCACCACCCTTTATTCCGGG
>CAYSXG010000459.1:0-3247 GCA_964434895.1 uncultured Solibacteraceae bacterium
GCCAGGGCCACGCGGCAGCCCGCCTCGATCATCTTCCGGGCCGGGGCCCAGTCCCTCATGCCCAGGAAGAGGGTGGTGGTGGGCAGCAGGATCGGCGTCACGGCGGCCTCGGCCATGGCCTTCATGCCCGCCTCGCTGCAGAACATCAGGTGGTCGGCGCTGGCCCCGCCCAGTTCCGCCGCCAGCTCGGCGCCGCCGGTCCAGGACAGCTCGTCCGCGTGGACCCGGGGACGCAGGCCCAGGGCCAGGCCGGCTTCGAAGATGCGGCGGCCCTGGTCCGGGGTGAAGACCCCGGTCTCCACGAAGACGTCGCAGAAGCGGGCCGCCCCCTCGTGCCGGCGCACCAGTTCCGGCAGCCACTCCTCCGCCACCACCCGGGCGTAGGCCTCGGCGTCCCCGGCGAATTCCAGGGGGACGTCGTGGGCGGGGAGCAGGGTCAGGTCCAGGCTCCAGCCCCGCCGCTTCAGCTCCAGGGTGGCCTCCACCAGGCGGGACTCCGCCTCCAGGTCCAGGCCGTAGCCGGTCTTGGCCTCCAGGTGCACGACGCCCCGTTCCCGCAGGGTCCGCAGCCGGGCCTCGCCGGCCTCCACGAGCTGGGCGACGCTGGCCTCCCGGGTAGCCCTCACGGTCTCCCGGATCCCTCCGCCCTCGGCGGCGATCTGGGTGTAGGCCACCCCGTGCAGGCGACGGTTGAATTCGGCGCTGCGGTCCCCGCCGAAGAGCAGGTGGGTGTGCGGGTCCACGAGGCCCGGCGTGGCCCAGCGCCCGCGGCCGTCCACCACCTCCATGCCCTCCCATTCCGGGGGCAGGTCCTGCCGGCGGCCCATCCAGGCCACCCGACCCCCATCGATCCCGAGGGCCGCGTCGAGGACGCGGTCCACGGCCCAGGGCCGGCGGGGATCCGGCGTCAGGAGCCCGCGGAGGTTGGTGAGGAGGGTGCGCTTCGCCATGGCTCCAGTGTGCTACGGTTCCGCCATGAGGAACGGTCCGCGCATCGCGTCCATCTTCCTGCTGCCCCAGTGCGAGATGGCCTGCCGCTTCTGCGCCAGCGAGCTGGACTTCGACGTCATGGGCTGGGAGCAGGCCGTGGGGCTGCTGGAATCCCTGCGGGGCACCTCCGTCGACAACGTGGTGCTGGGGGGCGGCGAGCCCCTGCTCTGGCCCCACGGCGTGCCCGATCTCGCCCGGGCGGCCTCCGACCTGGGCTTCACGGTGCAGCTCTGCACCAACGGCCTGCACCTGCCCGAGGGCTTCGAAGGCCAGCCCCTTCCCCACCGGATCATCCTGCCACTGGAATCCATGGACCCCGCCCGCCACAACCGCCTGCGGGTCTTCCGGGAGGATCACCACGCCCTGGTGCTGCGCCGCATGGAGACCCTGCGGGACAGCGGGAAATCCGTGACCCTCTCCACGGTGGTGACCCGGGAGAACCTGGGCGGGCTGGGGGCCCTCGCGGCCTTCCTGGGAGGGGAGGCTCGGCGGGGCCTGGAGGTCCACGCCTGGCACCTCTACCGCTTTCTGCCGGTGGGCCGGGGCGGGCTTTCCCACGGCGCGGAACTGGCCGTGGACCGCGGGGCCTACGGCGAGGCCTGCGCCCGCATGAAGGCCCTGGACCTGCCCTTCGCCGTCTACCGCCGGGACGACATGCTGCGGGCCAGCACCGTGGCCTATTTCTGGAGCCAGGGCGGGGAGATCAGGCGAAGTCCCGCCGCAGGATGAGGGCGTGGTGGGAGAAGCGGGCCCGGGGCCCCCGGGCCAGGGCGGCGCGGACCCCCTCGCCGCACAAAAAGCCCAGCACCTCCTCGGCGGCCGCGGCGGAGGGGAAGCGCAGCTCCGTGCGTACCACCTCCACCTCCCGGAAGCCCCGGGCCTGGAGGTCCCGCACCCGCCCCGCCTCCCAGGCCCCCTCCAGGCCCCGCAGTTCGTGGAAGTCCCCGCTGGCGCAGTTCTCCACCAGCCAGAAGGAACCGCCCGGGGCCAGCACCCTTGAGGCTTCGGCCAGGGCCGCGGCCTGGGCCTCCTCCCGCAGGTAGGCCAGCGTCCAGGCGGCGAAGAGGCGGTCGAAGGCGCCGTCCCGGAAGGGCAGGGCCTCGGCGCGCCCCCGCAGGAAGCGCACGGGCAGCCCCGAGCAGCGGGCGCGGGCCAGGGCGAGCAGGGCGGGGGCCGGATCCAGGGCCCAAAGATCGAAGGCGGAGGCCAGGCCCGCCGTGGCCCGGCCGCTGCCGCAGCCCAGCTCCAGGGCCCGCCCTCCGCTCCCGGCCCCTGCCAGCAGCCGGGCCATCACGCGACCTTCGGGGTCCTCGGCCCGGGAAAAGGCGTCGAAGACCTCCGGCGCGGTCCCATAGGCCCGCCGCCAGCCCGTGGATCCGTCCTGCGTCATGGCCTCCCCTGTGGGACAGTTATGCCATGCGAACCCTTTTCAGCCTCTGGTCGACCTCGGTCCTGGTCGCGCCCCTCCTCGCCCAGGCACCGCCCCCCCGGCCCAAGCCCCCGGTCCTGGAACCCGGGGAGGGCCTCGCGGTGGGCGCCTCAGGAGGCGACTTGGAGGCCTTTGGGGAGGCCCGTTCGGAGTCGCCCATGGGGGGCTTGGCGGAACTGCCCTGGCTCCGGCTGGAGGGGAGCGAGTGGAGCTCCCGGATGCTCACCTTCAAGTGCACGGGCGCCTGGAGCGGCCAGCATTGCTGGTCCCCCAAGGGGCACGGCCGGGTGGACGTGGCCAAGGCCACCCACGAAAGCTGCCACTTGGCTTACCTCTCCTGGGCCCGCTTCAGCGCCGGCCTCTGGAAGGAGACCTACGGCCCCGCCGGGGCCCGGACCCGCCTGGAGGAGGTCTTCCGGCCCTTCCTCGGGGACCGCCTCCCCCGGGGCGAGGAGCTGCCGGAGATCACGCCCGCCTGGGTGGGGGACGGGGACCTGCTGAGGACCTCTCCCGAAGCCTTCGCCCGCTGGCTCCTGGACCTCGACCAGGACCAGCTCCTGGAATTCCTGCGGCGCTCCCTGATGGCCAATCCCCTGGCCATGGAGGGCTGGTGGTTCGCGGCCTGCCACGGCACGGGGGAGTCCGCGTCCCTGTGCACCTGGGCGGTGGCCAGCGACGGCCGCGGCCTCGCGGTGCTGCGCCTGCCCAAGGGGCGCCCCAAGGCCGAGGCCATCGCCCGCCTCAAGGCCCTGATGGCCGCCCCGGCGAAATGAGGGACGGCCGTGGTGTGCACGGCCGGATCGGGGGGTAGTCCATGTCCCACCCGCA
>CAYSXG010000460.1:0-3235 GCA_964434895.1 uncultured Solibacteraceae bacterium
GCCTGCCGCGCCTCCGGCCGCGCCGCCGCCGGCCTCGACCGGCGTGGTCGGGCTGGGGATGATCTGGCTCACCGGCAACTCCGAGTCGGTGACCTTCAAGGGCACCGGCGCGTTCGAGCGCAAGAGCGAGGCGTGGATCTGGGGCATCAAGGCCAACGCCGTCTACGGCCAGCAGAAGCTCAGCGTTAAGCAGCCCGACGGAACCATCCTCAGCAGCCACCAAACCTCGGCCCTCGGCCCGGGCACCCAGCCGGTCCGCCGGCCAGGCCGCATTCCCCCCGGTGAAGGTGCGGGGCTGGTCGGCCAGGGGAACGGGTTCCGGGCGCACCATGAAGAATTTGGGCTTGCGGGTGCTGACGAGGATGAGGTCGAAGTAGTCCGTCCAGCGGGGGCGGGCCTCGTCCAGACCGTCCAGCATGTGGCTCAGCACCCCGTCCGTGAAGCTCCATTCGCTGTTGGTGGCCAGGAAGAGCTTTTTGCCGGCCCGCTTCCAGCGGTCGAGGGCCGCCGGCAGCTGCGGGTCCTTGTGGATGAAGAAGTCGCGATGGGAGAGGATCTCGGCCTTCATGTCGCCGTTGCGGTGGGCGGTGTCGATGGCCCAGCGAACGTCGTGGAAGAGGGAAATGTAGCTCTTGCCGGAGAGATGTCCTTGGTCCAGGTGGTCCACCAGCTGGGCGTAGAGGGAGCCTTCGGGGATTTCGAAGAGGGTGTCGATGCTGCGGAAGCCCTCGGCGTCGCTGATGAGGCGGCGCTTGCCGTAGGCGGCCTCGATGGCTCCGCGGTCCATCATGCGGGTGCCGTGGGCGCCACGCACCACCAGGCGTTCCCGGCCCACTTTCAGCAGATTGCCGTGGTTCGCGTCCAGCACCAGGCCCCGGATGGCGAAGTCGGGGTCGAAGACCAGCTCCAGCAGGGACATGGGGTAGCCGCGCTCGCGCACCAGCAGCCGGATGGCCTTCTTGAAGGCCAGTTCCTCGATCTTCGGGGACCGATAGCGCGCCAGCGTGTAGTCCATGTCGAAGCCCACCGCCCGGATTTCCTTGAGGGGCAGGTTCCGCAGGGCGAAGAGCTTGAGGGCCGGAGGGAGACGGTCCTCGTCCTCCGGATCCCCGAAGCGGGGGATCGGCAGAATGCTGGGGTCCCAGTTGACCATAGGGCCAGTGTAATGAGTCCTGGTTCCGATGCGACGGATGTTCGCCCCCCACAGGGAGCGAATCAGGCCCAGACCGCGCGATGCCCCTTCAGGATTCGATCCCGATGCCGTGGGTGACGCTCTGATGCCCAAAGCTACGCCAGGCCAGGCGCCGGAAGGCCTCCGTGTGCCCCCAGTCCTCCCGGTCGTGCCAGAGCTTGTAGTGGACCAGCTCGTGCTCCAGGATGCGCTGGAGGATCGATTCGGGGTCGTGGCAGCGAAGGCCGCAGGCCATCTGGGGCCAGGGCCAGTCCCGGCGCCGCAGCAGGGGAGTGGACAGGCGGATCTCCGGGTGCCAGGCGCCGTGCCGGTCCTTTTCCACCACGAAGAGTCCGGCGCAGCGGGTCAGGCGCGGGGACCACAGGACGGGGATCTGCGGCAGGTCCCACCCTGCGGCTCGCAGGATGGCGTCCACGCGCTGGCGGAGGGTGGCCAAGGGCTCAGCGCCTTTCCCTGCGCCGGGGAAGGGAGGCGGGCCGCCCCTTGGGGATGGGAAAGAGGAAGCGGGCCATCACCAGCAGGAGGGCCGCCAGTTCGCCGAATACGGAAAGGATCAGCGTTTTCAGGATGGAGGGATCGAGCTTCAACAAGGACAGGCCCGAGGCGAGGACGAAGAGATTGATCAGTCCCAGCTGGATCCAGGTCAGTCGCAGGATGCGCCCGGCGAAGCGCTCCCGCAGGCGCCGTTCGCTGTTCTGCTGCTGCTCCCAGACCTCCAGGGAGGAGAGGGTCATTTCCCGTCGGGAGGTGGCGTCGAAGACCCGCTCGGCCTTGTCCAGATCCTCGATGGGGAAGTCCCGAGCGTCCGTGACGGTCTTCAGGAATTCCTTGGGGTCCAAGTGTCCTTCGGCCCTCATCCGTCCACCAGGCCCAGGTCCCGGAGGCGGATGCCCATGGCGTCCAGGCTCACGCGGAAGGTGCGGGCCAGCTCCTCGATGGAGCCGAGGGCCGGGGCCAGGGCCCGGATCCGCGGTTCCGGCATCAGGAGGGCCGCCGCGAACTGGTTGGCCTGGCGTTCCTCCTCCCGTTCCTTGGGGTTGAGGCGGTCGAGGTCCCCGGGATTCCGGTAGAGGCTGCGGGTGTCGGCGAAGCCTCCGGAGGGAAGGGTCTGCAGGTGCAGGAAGTAATGGCCCAGCTCGTGGGCGATGGTGAAGCGCTGACGGTTGGGGTGCTCGTGCTCGTTCACGTAGAGGGAGACCCGGTCGCCCTCCTTCTGGATCAACCCGGCCACCCCCTCCTGCTGGAACTCTGCCTTCAGGACCTGGATGCCCATGGCCTTGGCGACGGAGATGGGATTCACGGGCACGGTCGTCAGCCCGTGCTGGGTCAGGATCTCCCAGGCTCGGTCCTCGATTTCCTGTCGGATGGACATGGAGGTCTCCAGCTCCTAAGGCTAGGGCCGGCGGTGCCGGGGGACAAGGTTGATTTCGCTTTTTTTCTTGGTTCTAGAACTCGAAGATCGGTCCGCCCAGGCTGCTGGTTTCCACCTTCACCACGTCACCGTCCAGGGTGAGGGTGCTGGTCTGCTTCACGGGGGAGGCGTGGGTGAGCTGTCGCAGGGCCTGGAGGGCGGCCTGGCCGTAGGGCCCGGAGCGGCCCGGGGCCGGCAGGGGGAGCTCCGGGGGCACGGTTTCGAAGAACATGACGCCGGCCCGGTACTGGATGGGCTGCTCCGCCTGGATCTTCAGCTCCCGGAGCTGGCGGGAATCCACGGGACTCGGGGCCTCGGTCATGAGGCAGCGGGCCTGGGCGGTCTTGGGGAAGGCGATGACCTCCCGGATGCTGGTCTCGCCCACCAGCAGCATGGCCAGGCGGTCCAGGCCCAGGGCGAGGCCCCCCATGGGCGGGGCGCCGAAGCTGAGGGCGTCCAGCAGGAAGCCGAATTTTTCCCGGGCCTCCTCCTCGGAGATGCCGAGGGCGCGGAACATCCGGCCCTGGGTGATCGCGTCGTGGATGCGGATGCTGCCGCCCCACACCTCGAAGCCGTTGCACAATAGGGCCTAACACACCGCCCGGACAGGCTCGGGGTACAGTCTCCACCAA
>CAYSXG010000461.1:0-3226 GCA_964434895.1 uncultured Solibacteraceae bacterium
ACAGGGAGGTCTGTCACCACCAGTCCTGGTCCAGTTGACTTGAGGCGCCCCCCCACCTTCTTGCCGTGGTCGCGGCCCTGGCTGGGCTCGATGATGCTGGCGTAGGGGGAGGGCCGGCCGATGCCGTCCTCCTCCAGCCCCTTCACGGGGGTGGCCTCGTTGAAGCGGGCGGGGGGCTTGGTGAACTGCTGGTCCGTCTCCAGCGTCTCCAGCCTCAGGGTCTCGCCCAGGGCCAGGGGCGGAAGGCCCACGTGCTCCTCCTCTTCCTCCAGCACCCCCGCGGGGTCCACGCCCTCGGCGTCCACCTCCCGCTTGTCGGCGCGGTAGGCCGCCAACCAGCCGGGGAAGCGTTCGATCTCGCCCTTGGCCTCGAAGAGGGCCTCCTCCCCGCTCTTCAGCACCGTCGCGGCGTCCACGGTGGTCTCGTCGAAGCGGGCGGCCTCCATCTGGGAGGCCATGGTGCGGCGCCAGATGAGGGCGTAGAGGCGGAACTGGTCCGGCTCCAGGTGGCCCCTGAGGGATTCCGGCGTGCGGGTGATGTCCGTGGGGCGGATGGCCTCGTGGGCCTCCTGGGCGCTGCCCTTGCCCTTGTACTCCCGGGCCTTGGCGGGGAGGTAGTCCTTGCCGTAGTGCTGCTTGACGTAGTCGCGGATGGACTCCACCGCCTCGGGGGCCAGGCGGGGGGAATCCGTGCGCATGTAGGTGATGAGGCCCACCGGGCCCTCGCCGAAGTCGACCCCTTCGTAGAGGCGCTGGGCGTTCTGCATGGTGCGGCTGACGCCCATCTTCAGCTTCTGGGCGGCCTCCTGCTGCAGCTTCGCCGTGGTGAAGGGGGCCGCGGGATTGCGCCGCTTCTCCTTGGTCTCCAGGCCCGTCACCTTCCAGTCGGCCTTGAGGATGTGGTCGCGCAGGTCGTGGGCCTGCCGCTCGTTCTCGACGCGGCGCTTGGTCTCCTTGTTACCCAGCTGGAGGGCCTGGCCACTGAGCTGGGTGAGCTTCATCCAGAAGGTGGGCGGTACCTGGGCGGCAAAGCGCCCCTTCAGCACCCAGTACTCCACGGGCTTGAAGGCCTGGATCTCCCGCTCCCGGTCCACGATGAGGCGCACGGCCACGCTCTGGACCCGGCCGGCCGAAAGCCCCCGGCGCACCTTGTCCCACAGCACCTGGCTCACCTTGTAGCCCACCAGCCGGTCCAGCACGCGCCGGGCCCGTTGGGCGTCCACCAATTTCTTATTGATGGTGGTGGGGGCCGCCATGGCCCGCTGCACCCCCGTGGGGGTGATCTCGTTGAAGAGGACCCGCTTGACCGGCAGGGACTTGGGGGGCTTGATGGCCTCCATCAGGTGCCAGGAAATGGCCTCCCCTTCGCGGTCCGGGTCGGTGGCGAGGAAGAGCTCCTCCGCCTCCTTGGCCGCCGCCTTGAGTTCCTTGACCACCTTTTCCTTGGCCCCGGAGATCTCGTACTCCTCCTGGAAGCCGTTCTCGATGTCCACCCCCAGCTTCTTGGGCAGGTCGCGAATGTGGCCCACGCTGGCCATCACCTTGAAGCCCTTGCCCAGGTACTTGGTGATGGTTTTGGCCTTCGAGGGACTTTCGACGATGACGAGCTTCAACGGGGGCTCCAGGATCAAATGCTAGGGGGGGATCATGGAACAAGGCCCGGGAGGTCTGTCAAGGGGCATTAAAGAAATGTGGCGATATTTTCCTATCAACAAACAACAGAGTCATGCCCGAAGGTCTCCGAGCCCATCGCGCGTTCGATCGTTAACATCGTTTAACAATGCTCGATTCGACTTCGGGCTTACCCTTCCCCTTTCCGGCCCACGGGGGCGGCGACGGAGGGTGCGATGGGACAGGGGGGGCGCCTGGCGGCGATGATTCTGGTGGGGCTCGCCCTCCCGGGCTGCGGCGGGGGGGGATCCTCTTCCTCCTCGGCCACCCCGCCGGCCATCCAGGACTTCGCCGTGGCCCCGGATCCCATCGATCTCGGCGCCTCGGCCCAGCTGGTGGCCACCTTTTCCGGGGGCAGCGGGACCGTGTCGCCGGGGGTGGGGGCCGTAAGCAGCGGCGTCGCGGTTTCGGTCAGTCCCGCTTCCACCACGGACTACCTCCTGACGGTGACCGGTTCCGCCGGAGCCCCCCTCACCCGAAGCCTCACCCTCCACGTGCGCGCCGTCAGCGTCGACGTGGCCCCCGCCGCCGCCACGGTGTTCATGGGCTCCACCCGAAGCTTCACCGCCACCATCGCCGGCGCCGTGGACAAGGGCGTCCTTTGGTCCGTGCAGGAGGCCGGCGGGGGGAGCATCGACGCCAGCGGCCTCTACACGGCCCCGGCGGCGCCGGGCACCTACCACGTGCGGGCCGCCAGCCACGCGGACCCCGCCCAAAGCGCCTCCGTGGCCGTGACCGTGCCCCCGGTTGGCGTGACCCTCAATCCCCCGGCCTCCAGCCTGGATCCCGGGGCCCAGCTGACCCTTTCGGCCTCCGTGGGGGGGACGTCCAACGTCGCGGTGACCTGGACCCTCGCCCCGGGCGGCAGCGGCAGCCTGATTCCGTCCGGCGCCATCGCGGTCTTTACGGCCGGAGGCAACCCCGGCACCTGCACGGTCACCGCCACCAGCGTCGCGGATCCCTCCAAGCAGGCCAGCGCCCTCCTCACCATCAACCCCACGGGACAGCTCACCCTTTCCCCCGGGGCCCTCTCCATCGCCCCGGGCACCCCCCAGGCCTTCGGGGCCCGCCTCAACGGGGCCCCCAGCCACCGCGTGGCCCGGAGCCTGGACCTGCATCCTTCCATCCCCATCCCGCAGGCGCTGCTCAGCGACTCCGACCTGGCCGACCGGCTGCGCACGATCATGGCTGTCTCGCGCAGTTTGCTCGAAATCACCATCTGCGATAATCAGAACCGGGTGCTGCTGAGCACCGACACCTCCCGCCACCCCGGCGATCCGTTTCCCGCCGACTACCCGGATTACGGCCGCCTCGCCAGCCAGTCCTATCTGTACGAAAAGATTCGCGTGCTGCGCGACGAGAGGACGCCCAAGTACTATCAACTCTCCGGCGCATTAGGGCCGGAAGGGCAAACCCCGGACCTGTTCGTCCGCGTGGTGATCCTTCCGGCGCTGATCCGCAGCGACATTCTGCCGGAACTGCAAAAGGCGGCCGTGATTTACGCCCTGTCGATCATCGGATACATTCTGACACGCCTTGTCTTTCCCAACTTTGC
>CAYSXG010000462.1:0-3220 GCA_964434895.1 uncultured Solibacteraceae bacterium
GCAAAGGGCCCAGTAATTGGCTTTTTCGCGCACCTTGACGCATACGGGGCGGAGGCCGGCCTCCCCCAGGTGTTCGAAGGCCCATTGGGCCAGGAGCTCGGCGGTGGGATTGCGCCCAGCCAGCCAGGGCCTCTCGTTCAGAAGGGTGTAGTCCAGGCGGGCCACCCAGGCTTCGAGGCTGCGGGAAAAGGCCCCCTCCTCCGAGGGCTCAACGGCCTCCACCGTGGCGGCCACCTCCCAGTTATGTCCATGGCGGGCCTCCACGAAGCCGGGCAGATCGTGGAAATGGTCCGCCACGAAGGGGCGGCGCTGGGTCAGGAGGAGCATGGATCCATTGTAGTCCTTGACCGAGCGCGTTGGGGGGGGGCGTAAGGGACGCCCCGATGCTTATGGGGCCTTTTGCCGTAAAGGCATGCATGCGTGAAGTAGGGAAAGAGCCCTTGTTGGGTTCGCGTTTATGGTGCTTTTAGGCCTACCTTGATGGAAAGTTGTAAAAAAATTTCTTGCGAATTCGATAAATACTACTGCAAACTTTAGTGCTTAAAAATGACAATAACTATTGTTGACTATGGCTTTGACGAAAGCGCGAAGCTCCCCATCGTGGAGGCGGGTTGTGCCCCGACCCGCCCCCAGGTTTGAGACATGAAACGATTCTTCAAGGCTTCCGTCCTGACCCTGCTCGTGGCGGGCTCCCCCATCCCCGCCAAGGAGCCCATGTTCTCCGGGGGGCTTCGGGGATTCAGGAAGGCCCAGGTCTGGTGGGAGGGACGTCCGGTCAGCCTGGACCTCGTCTTTAAAACGATCACCTTCCCGGGCGCGGAGGGGCGCTCCCAGGAGCTCAGGCCTCCCCCCAACGCCCTGTCCACCCTCTTCTGGGAGGGAGAGGCCTGGGCCGTTTGTTGGGAGGGGGGCCAGGGGCTCAGCGTGGCCCGCTCCAAGGATTTCAGGACCTGGTCCCATTCCCCGCATCAGCTCCTGAAAATCGGCGGGAACTACCCCGTTGGCCTGCATCCTACGTCACGTCCGGGCCTTTTCCTGGGCATCAACACCGCCTGCGGGTTTGGGGAGGATGGCCGGGCCTCGGTCTACGCCTGGTACACCCAATCCGAAAAGGGGACCTTCGATTTCCTCACCCTGGTGGACCTGGACCTGGACCTGGACGGGCGGGTCTTCGTCCCCGGCATGGTGGATGGCAAGGCCGTGGGGGCTCGTCCCCACCCCGCCCGGGCGGCCCTGGCGCCCTTTTTCGACTATCCCATCCGCTTGGGCGATCGCTTCGTTCTGGTGTCCTTGAATGCCGGCGTCCTTTGGATCCTGGAGGATGGGGCCGGGTCCCCCAAACGCACCCTCCGGCTGGTGGACCTGGAGGGGGGCCAGCTCTCGGGCAAAGACCCCATCGCCCGCTGCATCCTGGGCCTCCAACCGACCCCCGAAGGGAAATTGCTGCTGGCCTGCCGCACGGAGGAGGCGGTCAAGGAAAGCGAGAAGGCCTTCCGCCAGACCTGGGAGGAGAACGGGGGGGCCGCCGACGAGGCGAGGGCCCGAGCGGACATGGAGCGGGCCGCGCGGGTCTACGGCCGCCTTCGCTGGCTGGAGCTGGACCCCGAAACCGGCAAGCTGGAAAGGGTCTACCCCAAGGGGGCCCCGGAGCACTTAGAGTCCCGGGCCCAGTTGAATGCGTTCCGATTCGAGCTGAATGCGGACGGCAGCGTGAAGATGAGGCCCACCCCCAAGGAACAGGATCCGGGATCACCGGCCCCCACGCCTCCCCCCGAGCGGTAACCTCAGGCCAGTTCTTCCTTCAAGGCCTCGAGAAACCCCAGCAGGAGCTGCTGCCGGTCCCCGGCCCTCCGCCGCCCCGCTTCGGTATTCATGCCATCGGCCAATTTGAGAAGCTTTTTGGGGAAGTGATCCAGGCTCCAGGCCTTGTCGTCCAGGTCCCGGCCCTGGGCCCAGGGGTCCTCCGGGTGCCAGAGGCCCGCGCCGAAGCTGGCGCCGGTGGCGAAGACCCGGGCGATGCCGATGGCCCCGAGGGCCTCCAGGCGGTCCGCGTCTTGGACGATGCGGGCCTCCAGGGTCTCCGCGACCCCTCCGCCGGAGAAGCTGTGGGTGAGGATGGCCGCGGCGATGGCCGGGCTCTTCTCGTCCAGGAGGCCCCGGCAGAGGGCCGGCGCGGCCTCGGCGGCCAGGGCGGCGGTGCGCGGGGAGTCCGGATGGTTCTTGGGCACCCAGACCAGGTCGTGCAGCAGGGCCGCCGCCACCGCCACCTCCCCGTCGGCCCCCTCCTCCCTCGCCAGCAGGTGGGCCAGCCGGGCCACCCTCAGGCTGTGGGAGAGGTCGTGGGCCCCGTCGCGGGCCTCGGGCTCCGTGGCCATGCGGGCCGCCAGGCGGGAGGCCAGTTCCGGGAACCAGGCGTAGGGGAGGGTCGGCAGGGCGGCGATCATGGTCCCAGTGTGCCGCGTCCGGGAGGGGCGGACCAAGGAGGGGTCCGGACGAGCCTCCGTGGCGTCGTCTAGCATGGAACAGGGGCGGCCTTCGGGTCATCCCACTCCAGTGCGGGAGGGGGCGTGAAGGGAATCAGGGCATGGATCGTGGGGTTGGGGCTCGCCTGTCTGCCCTGGGCGCAGGCTGCCGGGGCCTTCGATCCCACGAAGGACGTGACCGTGGCCATGCAGGGGGGATCCGTGGTGCTCACGGTCCCCCCCGGGGCCCACCTCAAGACGGGCTTCATGAAGGTGGCCCTGAAATCCCCCGGCACCCTCTCCGTGGGCAAGCTGCCCAAGGCCGACGGGAAGGACGAATTGGACGATCCGATCTGGCACGGCACCGTCCGCATCCCCATCCAGGCGGCGGGTCTGACGCCTTCGGCGGAGCTGGAGGTCACCTACCAGCCCTGCACCGAAGGGGAGGGAGGGGTCTGCTTCCCGCCCACCCAGCAGGTGCTGAGGGTCCGGGCCAAGGACATCCCCCTGCTGAAGACCGAGGTGGCCGCCGTCAAGCGCGGGGTCCAGGCCCCCGCATCCCTCCTTCCGGGCCCTGTGGCCGAGGCCCGGCCGAGGGTCTCCCCCGCTCCGGTCCCCGCCCCGGTCCCGCCGGATTCGGGACTGGCTTGGGCCCTGCTCGTGGCCTTCGCCGCCGGATTGGCCGCCAGCCTTACGCCCTGCGTCTATCCCATGATCCCCATCACCATGGCCATCGTCGGGGCCAAGGGGGGCGGCCG
>CAYSXG010000463.1:0-3218 GCA_964434895.1 uncultured Solibacteraceae bacterium
GGATCCCATGGAGGAGGCCCAGGAGCCTCGGCAGATGGGGCAGTCCCCCCAAGGAGCCCACGACGAGCTCCGCCACCTCCGCCGCGCCGAGGGCCTCCCGGGAGGCCCCGAGCCCCTCGTCCAAGGCCTCGTACCAAGCCAGGAGCAGGTCCTCCAGCAGGGCCAGGAAGAGCTCCTCCTTCGTGCGAAAGTAAAGGTAGAGGGTCCCCTTGGCCAGGCCCGCCTCCTCCGCCACCCGGGCCATGGTAAGGGCCGCGAAGCGCTCCTGGTCCAGGCAGCGCCGGGCCGCCGCCAGGATCTCCTGGCGGCGCCCCTCCTTTTCGAGGATCCGCCTTGCCCGCTGCCGCATGGGTACCCCTGCTGGTGACCAACGGTCATCAAGATAAATAACCGTTGGTCATTTTTCAAGGGACCTTCGTCGCAGGGCTCGACCCCGAGAACGCGCTTCGCGCCTCAGCGCACCGGCCGAAAAGGTCGATGGGATGGGTAAGGAGGTGCCGGCCTGTTTCGTTTTATTTTAAAGATTGATTTGGTTTAGTTCGTTTCGCCGTCCACGTAGACCCACTGGCCGCCTTCCCGGACGAAGCGGCTCTTCTCGATGTGGAGGTGGCGCTTGCCGTTCACCTGCAGGCTGGCATGGAAGGTGACCAGGCCCTCGCTGTCCTCGGGGCCCCCCGCCTCGCTGGAGACCACCTTGAGGGATACGCATTTCACGGAACGGCAGTATCCGGCGAGCTCCTGGGGGTCCAGCTTCGCCCGCTCCGAAGCCTCCGTGGTGCGCATCAGGTAGTCCACCTTCGCCAGGGCGTAGGCGGCGTAGCGGGTCCGCATCAGCTGCGCGGCGGACTCCGCCGCCTTCTTCCCGTCGTGGTAGGGCCGGCAGCAGGCATCGTAGGTCTTCTTGGACTGGCAGGGGCAGGGTCGGGACATGGGCACCTTCAAAAGACCAGTCTAGTGTGGTGCCCCCGAATGACACGGATCATCCTGCACGTGCCTGGCACCACAGGTGGCGGGGGTTTTGGGGAGAGGCTCCAGCTTTGCGAGCGTGAGCGAACCGAAGGACGCAGAGCGTCCAAGTGGACTGGCCCAGATGCATCCATGATCCAGGTCATCCAGGGACAGTGCACGAGCGGGGGCCGGACTTGAGATCCGTCCCCAGGCGGCCGATGGGATCCCGACCCATGGACCCCTTCGAGCTCCGGCTGGACAACCTCTTTCTGCGCGGCTACCGCCGGGCGGCCTGGATGCTGTGCGCCTTCTTCGCGGGCCTGGCCCTCTTCCGGCTGGCCTGGATGTCCTCCCCCGCGCGCGCCCTGCTCGTGGCCGAGGCCTCGGTCCTGGCCCTCGGATTCGGGGCGGTGGCCGTGGCCA
Organism: uncultured Solibacteraceae bacterium; assembly: GCA_964434895.1. Classification (GTDB taxonomy): domain Bacteria; phylum Acidobacteriota; class Holophagae; order Holophagales; family Holophagaceae; genus CAYSXG01. Next base: position 1,372 of record CAYSXG010000463.1, read on the forward strand.
CCCCCTGGGTGAGGCCCGAGCGCACCCGGGTGGAGGCCGTGGGCATGGCGTTGGTGCTGGCGGGCGTCGCCAATGGCGCCGCGCTCCACCTGCTGCTCCGGGACGACTGGCAGACCACGAGCTTCATGATCACGGCCCTGGCCGGGGGCCTGGCCTTCCGCCGCACCCTGCCCTTCCTGGCGGCCCAGGCCCTGAACCTCGGGACCTGGATCCTCTGCGTCCTGATCCACCGGCCCGCCCCGCTCGTCCACTGGAGCTTCGCCATGGCCTCGGCCCTGGTGGTGGCCTGGGCCTTCCACCGCTTCCTGCAGGCCCTCTTTGGCCAGATCCTGCACCTCCACAGCCGGGACCGGGAGCTCCTGGGGGAGCGGGAGAAGCTCATCGGGGAGCTCCGGCTGGCCCTCGATAGCGTGAAGACCCTCCACGGCCTCATCCCCATCTGCGCCCAATGCAAAAAGATCCGGGACGACCAGGGCTTCTGGCAGTCCGTGGAGCACTACATGGCCACCCATACGGAGGCGGACTTCACCCACAGCCTCTGCCCCGCCTGCATCGAGGCCGCCCGGAAGGAGTTCTTCAAGACCTGAGGGATGCCCTCGGGGCTGCTCCCTCCGCTCCAATCACCCCTTCCAGCGGACCTCGTACTGATGGTGGAAGGCCCGCAGGCCCTCGCCGGAGGGGGGCCAGTAGTCGATGGCCACCTCCCGGGCTCCAGCCGCTTGAAGGGCCGTTCTCGTCCAGGCGGTGAGGGACTCCCTGAACCAGGTCTCGTACATCCCCGAGGCCCAGACGCTCAGGGCGGCGTGGCCCTGCTCGTTCAGGTCCACCACCATGCGCCCGCCCCGGTAGTAGAACCGGAAGAGCCGGGGCATGACCTCCATGAGGAAGCCCGGGGAAAGCACCTTCATCAGCCAGGTGTTGAGGGTGCTCAGCTGGACCCGGGCGGCCTCCTCCCCCCGGCGCCGCGCGTAGTCCGCGTCCTGCTGGGCCAGGAAGGCGGCGCTCAGCTCCCGGGTGAGGTCCAGGGGCACCCATTCGTAGACGCCGATCTCCCGGGTGAAGAGCTCCCGGCAGGGGGGAGAGACCTGCTCCAGGAGGGTCCTCAGGCCCTCGGATCCCCGGGTCCGCAGCACCTCGTCCCGGACCTGCCGGGTCATGGGGCCCCGGGAATGGGTGATCCGCACGGTCTCGAGGTCGAGGCCATCCGGAATCGGAGCCTGGGCGAATCCAGTCATCAAAGTTTCCCTGCGGGGAAATCTTCAGCCCTAAGGCCCTGGAGGAAAAGGGGAATTCGATCCCGACCCTAGCGCGGCGCCTCCACCATGGGCAGCGAGGAGAAGGTACCGGTCCGGGGATCGTAGCATTCGGGGTCCGCGCCGAAGCCGTGGAGGAGGACCCGCCCGTCCTGGAGCAGGGTGGCCGTATGGTCCTGGAGGTCGCACTCCCGGTCCAGGAAGGAACTGCAGCCCAGGCCCCCGGCCAGCAGAAGGATCGCCAGGACCCTCATGCCTTCATGGGGATGTGCAGGCCGATGCGCTCCCCGTGCTCCTGGGCCTCGGGGTAGCCCGCGTCCGCGTGGCGGAAGACGCCCATGGCCGGGTCGTTCCACAGGACCCGGGCCAGGCAGCGCTCCGCCCTCTCGGTGCCGTCGGCCACGATGACCACGCCGCTGTGCTGGGAGTAGCCCATGCCCACGCCGCCCCCGTGGTGCAGGCTCACCCAGGAGGCCCCGCCGCTGGCGGCGGTCAGGGCGTTGAGCAGGGGCCAGTCCGAAACGGCAAGGAAGGAACCGGCCCAAGAGCAGGCCAAGGCGGGCGCTCCTAAGGCGAATTAACGCCGGGCAGTCA
>CAYSXG010000464.1:0-3217 GCA_964434895.1 uncultured Solibacteraceae bacterium
CGCCCGGGGCGGTGGACTGAAGGCGGGGGGGGGCGGCCGGCCATCTTGAGGGTTTCGAAGTGGAGGGTGAGGGGGCGCACCCCGTAGCGCTCCGCCAGCAGCTGCTCGATGTCCTCCAGGTAATGCTCCGTTTCGTCGAGACGCTGGGCCTCCACGATGACGTGGGCGGTGCAGACGGTGAGGTGGCTGCAGATCTTCCAGGAGCGGAAGTCCTCCACCCCCACCACGCCCCGCAGCTGGAGCAGGTCCGCCCGGGCCGCGTCGGGGTCGAAGGCCGCCCGGTGCATGAGGATGGAAAAGGCGTCCCCCAGGAGGCCCCAGGCCCCCTTCAGGATGAACACCACCAGCACCGCGGCCATGACCGGATCCACCCACCTCCAGCCCGTGGCCCGGATCACCAGCATGCTGAGCATCACGGAGACGTTGGCCATGGAATCGCCCAGGGCGTGAAGGTAGGCGCTCCGAAGGTTGAGGTCCCCCTCCAGGCGGGAGCCCCGGGGGGGAAGCAGCACCGCCGTGGCCCCGAGGTTCAGGAGGAGGCCCATGGCGGAAAAGCCGATGGCCCATCCCAGCTTGATGGGGTGGGGGTGGTGCAGCCGATCCCAGGCCTCCCAAAGAATGGCCCCCGCGAGGACCGCCAGCATGAGCACCCCCAGCAGGGTGTGGAAGATCTCCAGGCGGTGCCACCCGTAATTCCAGCGCTCGTTGGGCTCCTTGCGATTGGCCAGGTGGATGCTGCCCATGGCCAGGAGGTTCACGGCGGTATCGTTCAGGTTCTCGAGGCTGTCGGACACGAGGCCCAGGGAGCCAGTCCACAGCCCCCCCAGGGCCTGCACCAGGAAGTTCAGGCCGAAGATGACGGAACTGAGGGCCAGGCGACCGGTGGTCGTGGGACCGTGATGGTGGTGGGCCCCCATCATTCGCCCCGATAGACCGGTGGGCGCTTCTCCCGGAAGGCCGCCAGGCCCTCGAGGCGGTCCCGAGTGGGGATCACCCGGGCATAGCATTCCCCCTCGATGGCCAGGCCCCGGTCCCGGTCCGCGTCCAGGCCCCGGTCGATGGCCTCCTTGGCGGCCCGAAGGGCGACGGGCCCGTGGGGCAGGATTTCCCGGGCCAGGGCCAGGGCCCCCGCCAGGGCGCCCTCCGTCACCCGGTCGGCGATGCCGTAGTCCAGGGCCTCCCGGGCCCCCAGGCGCCGGGCGGTGAAGATCAGTTCCTTGGCCTTAGCGCGTCCGACGAGGCGGGGCAGGCGCTGGGTGCCCCCGGCCCCCGGGATGATGGCGAGGCTCACTTCGGGCAGCCCCACCTTGGCGGCGAGGCCCAGCACCCGCAGATCGCAGGCCAGGGCCAATTCCAGGCCTCCCCCCAGGGCGGCCCCCTCCACGGCCGCGATCACCGGCATGGGCAGCCGCTCCAGGGCCGTGAAGGCCCCCCGCAGGCGGCCGACGAAGGCCGAGGCCTCCTCCTGGCTCATGGAAGCCCGCTCCTTGAGGTCGGCGCCAGCGCAGAAGACGCCCTCCACCCGGCTGTGCAGGACCACCACCCGCGCAGTGGCGTCGCCTTTCAGGGCCTCCAGGGCGGCCTCCAGTTCCCCGAGGAGCTGGCGACCCAAGGCGTTCTTGGCCCCGGGCCGGTCCAGGCCCAGCAGGACGAGGCCCTGGTCCTCTTCCGGGCGCTCGATGAGCAGCTCAGCCATCGGTCAGCCCAATTCGACGATGGGGTCCCCCTCGTTGAGGAACTGCTCGGCGGCGACGAAAAGCTTCACCACCCTGCCCTCCTCCGGGGAGCCCACGGGGATCTGCATCTTCATGGATTCGATGAGGATCAGGTCCTGGTCCTCGGACACCGAGTCCCCCTCCTGCACGCAGACTTCCAGAACCTTCCCCGCCATTTCGGCCCGAATCACAGGCATCGCGCCCTCCCCGGATGAAGGGCCATTGTAGCCGGGGAAGGGGGCCCTCAGTCCGAATCGGCGTCGCCGATGACCAGGAGATCGTCGTCCTCGTGGGCGAAGTCCCCCTCCTCGATGAGGACCTCCTTCACCCGCCCCCCCTCGGGGGCGTTGATGTAGAACTGCGTATGCTGCGCGTCCGTGCCTTCGAGGATCATGAGGGGCTCGTCCTCCTCCACCTCCTGTCCAGGGTGGACCAGGACGTCCATCACATAACCTGGCCACTCCGCGCGCACGGTGCCCATCGCCTTCCTCCGAGGTTGCCGTGGGAGCGTAGGACGCGAACGGGCGGCGCGCAAGGTGGGAGTCGTTTTTTTTTGACCCGATCCCCCTTCCCAAGCCCAGGACCTCCCCTTCGCTTCGCTCTTGGAGCCGGAGCCTCGGCCTGAGACACTGGAGCTTTGGCTCCGGAGCGTTCCATGGCGGTTCAATGCGGCATCGTCGGCCTGCCCAACGTGGGCAAGTCCACCCTGTTTAATGCGCTGACCCAGGCCGGGGCGGCCTCGGCCAACTACCCCTTCTGCACCATCGAGCCCAATACCGGGGTGGTGGACGTGCCCGATGACCGCCTCCAGCACCTGGCGGCCATCGTCAAACCCCAGCGCATCCTGCCGGCGGCCCAGGAATTCGTGGACATCGCGGGCCTCGTGCGCGGGGCCAGCAAGGGCGAGGGACTGGGCAACGCCTTCCTGGCCAATATCCGCGACACGGACGCCATCGTGCAGGTGCTGCGCTGCTTCGAGGACGGGGACATCACCCACGTGGAAGGCAGCGTGAACCCCGAAAGGGACCTCGCCATCATCGAGACCGAGCTCATCCTCAAGGATCTGGAAGGCGTCGAGAAGGGCCTGGAGCGCCATCGCAAGTTGGCCAAGTCCGGGGCGAACAAAGAGGCTTCCGCCCTGGTGGCCGTGCTGGAAAAGGTCTACGGAGCCCTGGACGACGGCCGCTGGGCCTCCACCGCCGGCCTGGGCATCGAGGAGAAATTCCTCATCAAGTCCTTCGGCCTCATCACCCTCAAGCCGATGTTGCTGGTGGGCAACATCGCCGAGGGGGACATCGCCGATCCCATGGGTTGCGCGCACTACGCCCAGCTCACCCGGATCGCCGCCGACCGGGGCTGCCCGGTGATCCCCATCCGCTCCAAGCTGGAAGCGGAAATCCCAGAACTGACGGCGGAGGAACGCCCCATTGTCCTGGAGGCAGCCGGCCCTCAAGAACCGGGCCTCAAACTGCTCAACCGGGAAAGCAACAAACTCCTTGGCC
>CAYSXG010000465.1:0-3197 GCA_964434895.1 uncultured Solibacteraceae bacterium
CTTCGGGGATATCCAGATCCCGGAGGAGACCTACGAGGAGATGAAGGTCGACGCCAAGACCGGCCGCAAGGAGCGTGTCCTCAAGAAGCGCAAGTCCTTCCCTGGCTATCTCCTGGTGCAGATCGCCGTCACGGCCAAGGCCGGGGGCTCCGAGATGGAGGACGCCGATTGGCACCTGGTGCGGAACACCCCGAAGGTGACCTCCTTCGTAGGGGCCAACAAGAAGCGCCCCACGCCGCTGACGGACGAGGAGGTCCGCCAGATCATGAACCACCAGGAAGAGACGCAGGAGCGTCCCAAGCCGAAATTCCACTTTGAAAAGGGCGAAAAGGTCCGTATCATAGACGGCCCCTTCGCCAATTTCGAAGGGGACGTGGAGGAGATCCACGAAGAGCGCTCCACCATCAAGGTGATGGTGACGGTGTTCGGTCGCAGCACCCCCGTGGAGCTCGACTTCATCCAGGTGGAAAAGCGCTGATCCCGGCGCCCCACCCATCAAGGCGGCCGTTGCCGGCGCGGGCCGGAATCCACCGCTGGAAAGGACTAGGACATGGCTAAGAAAATTACCGGATACATCAAGCTGCAGCTGCCCGCCGGCGAGGCGACCCCCGCTCCCCCGGTGGGTCCCGCCCTGGGCCAGCACGGCGTCAACATCATGGAATTCGTGAAGCAGTTCAACGCGAAGTCCGTCACCGCCGTGGAGAAGGGCACCACCCTTCCCGTGGTCATCACGGTCTATGCCGACCGCAGCTTCAGCTTCATCCTGAAGACGCCCCCGGCGGCCGTGCTGATCAAGAAGAAGATCGGGCTCGATAAGGGCTCGGCCACGCCCAACAAGCAGAAGGTGGGCAAGATCACCAAGAAGCAGGTGGAGGAGATCGCGAAGGTCAAGATGCCCGATCTCAACGCCGGCAGCCTCGAGGCCGCCATGCGCTCCATCATGGGCTCCGCCCGCTCCATGGGCGTGGAAGTCATCGACTGATTCCATTCGCACGGCCTTCCACCCGGGCCGCGTGGTTCAAACAAGGTGATTCGACGGCGTGTTGGATCCCCGGTTACCGCGACCGTTTTCGCGGGAGATCTACGACAGGAGAAGTAATGGCAAAACCTGGCAAGAAGTACAGGGCCGCCGCTTCGAAGATCGAGGATCGCCCTTACGAGCTGAAGGAAGCCCTTCAGGCCATCAAGGACTTGGCCTTCGCCAAGTTCGATGAGACGGTCGAAGTGCACATGAGGCTCGGTGTTGACCCCCGCCATGCCGACCAGATGGTTCGCGGCACCATTGTGCTGCCCCACGGAACCGGCAAGACCATGCGCGTGGCCGTCATCGCCCAGGGCGAGAAGATCAAGGAAGCGGAAGCCGCTGGCGCCGAGGTGATCGGAGGCGATGATCTCGTTGAGAAGATCGCCGGTGGGTTCCTCGAATTCGACGCCCTCGTGGCCACCCCGGACATGATGAAGGGCGTCGGCCGTCTGGGTAAGGTGCTGGGCCCCCGCGGCCTCATGCCCAACCCCAAGACCGGTACCGTGACCTTCAACGTGGCCCAGGCCATCAAGGAGATCAAGGCCGGCAAGGTGGAGTACCGCGTCGACAAGACCGGGATCATCCACGCCCCGGTGGGCAAGCTTTCCTTCGGCGTCGAAAAGCTGGAGGAAAACGCCAAGGCCCTCATGGAGGCGGTGGTGAAGGCGAAGCCCTCCGCCGCCAAGGGGAAGTACGTGAAGGCCATCCACATGGCCTCCACGATGGGCCCCTCCGTGACCCTGGCCTCCACGGCCGTTGAGAAGTGAGGTCGACCATGGATCGCACTCAGAAAACCGCCGAAATCACCGAGCTCAAGGAGACCTTCACCGCCGCCACCACGGCCGTGGTGCTGGAGTTCAAGGGCCTTAGCGTCGAAAAGGACACCGCCTTCCGCAAGAGCGTCCGCGACGGCAAGGGACAGTACCGGGTGGCCAAGAATACCCTGCTGCGCCTGGCCGTTCAGGAGACCGTCTTCGCGCCCCTGGCCGCCCACTTCAAGGGCGCCAGCGCCGTGGCGACGACCTCCGAGGACGTCATCGCCCTGGCGAAGGCCGTCAACACGTTCCTGAAGGACACCCCCGCCGCCACCTTCAAGGCCGGCGTCATGGACGGCAAGCAGATCTCCATGCAGGAGCTGCAGGCTTTGGCCGAACTGCCCAGCCGTGAAGTCCTCATCGGTAAGCTGCTCTACCTCATGCAGTACCCGATCTCCGGCCTGGCCATCGCGCTGGACCAGATCCGGAAGCAGAAGGAAGGCGCGGCCTAGCGTCCCCAGGGCGCGCCGGAACCGGATCGCCCCATCCCCCGAAACCAAAACCTTATTCAATTATTAGGAGTTCAACATGGCTCTCACTGCTGATCAGTTGATCCAGGAAATCGAAGGCATGACCGTGCTCGAGCTGGCCTCCCTCGTGAAGGCCCTCGAGGAGCGCTTTGGCGTGACCGCTGCCGCCGTGGCCGCCCCGGCCGCCGGTGGCGCTGCTGCCGGCCCCGCGGCCGAGGAGCAGACCGAGTTCAACGTCGAGCTGACCGACGGCGGCGCCAACAAGCTGAACGTCATCAAGGCGATCCGCGAAATCGTCTCCGGCCTGGGCCTCAAGGAAGCCAAGGACCTGGTCGACGGCGCCCCCAAGATGGTCAAGGAAGGCGTTTCCAAGGAAGAGGCCGCCAAGCTCAAGGAAAAGCTCGAGGCTGCCGGCGCCAAGGTTACGATCAAGTAATCCCGGCCTTCCGCTGGGAACAAAGCGTGAGGCGCCTCGGGCGCCTTGCGCTTTGTTCCGTTGCGGGAAAGTGGTATGCTTGTTCCTTGCACCTGGTTCCCAGGTGTGCCTTCAGGGCTCTCTTTTAGGGTATCGGTTGCGAAAACGTTTGCGCGACAGTTCCCAATTCCCGATCCGGCTGACCCCCGGCGGTTCGAATCGAACCCGCCGTCAGGGGTCGGCCTTTGGCCTGTCCTGAGCCCTCCCCGGCCGCCCGCCGGATGACCTACTACACGAATTCGCCGTTCTTTTTGGTCCAGATCGCGTCTCTCGCCTTCGGCCCCCGGAGTGAACCATGAGCGTTCAGCAGAATATCTACCGCCAGCGCCATTCCTTTTCGAAGATCCGCTCGCTGGTGCCCATCCCGAACCTCATCGACATCCAGAAGCGGAGCTACGACGAGTTCCTGCAGA
>CAYSXG010000466.1:0-3196 GCA_964434895.1 uncultured Solibacteraceae bacterium
GCAAACCATCGAAGAGTCGTCAACGACAACGTCGAGCATACAATAGCGTGCTCACCTTGCCCCAACTCAGCACGTGCCCGCAATGCGCTGCGCCTTATGTGCCGCATCGAGTCTGTCCCGCTTGCGGCTACTACAAGGGCCGCCAGGTCTTAACGGTTACCGCCGGAGCTTGATTCTTTAGTCGGAGCGCGGGGTGGGTGGGTGCCTTTCGGCGCTCTTTCGCTCGCTGCGCCTCCCCCGCCCGTTACGGGCCCTGGCGGCGCCCCCCTTCGCGGCCTATGCCTTCGTCGTGCTGCGGTGGGCCAACCGCTTCCTCGTCAGCGCCATCTATTCCACCCCGCCGATCCTCGCCGTGCTCAGCCTCATGGCCCTCCGCTCCCTCCGGGGCCGGTCTCCCCAGGCCAGGCTCGCCGCGGCGGCCATCCTCCTCATGATCCTTGCTTCCATCCTCCAGCAGCTGCACGTGGGACTGGATCCGGTCTGGTTCAACCACAACGCCCTCTACCACCTGCTGGAGGGCACGGCCATGGCGTTGCTCTTCGTGGCGGCCCGACGGGCCCCGGCCAGCGCCCTCTGATCTAGCCCCACGCGCGTCTTCCCGTAATCTGGTCCCATGGCGTTGCGCAAATGGACCTTCATCGTGGACCCGGCCGAGGCGGGGCTGCGCCTGGACCAGGTCATCGCGGCCCGCACGGAGCTGAGCCGGCGCCAGGCCCGGGAAGCCCTCAAGCTCGGCGGGGTGCAGGTGGCCCGCAAGCGCGTGAAGGTGGCGGGCCGTCTGGTGCCGCCGGGCACCGAGGTCCGGGTGGCCTTCGATCCGGAGCTGCCCCCGCCGCCGGAGATGGTGATCCCCATCGTCTTCGAGGACCGCTGGCTGCTGGCGGTGAACAAGCCCGCGGGCCTGCCCACGCAGGGCACCTGGGCCTCGGACCGCCACGACCTGCAGGCCCTCCTGAAGGCGCAGCGCCCGGAGCTGAAGCTCTTCCTCCACCACCGCCTGGACCAGGGCACTTCCGGCCTGCTGCTCTTCGCCAAGGACCCCAAGGCCAACGCAGGCCTGACCGCCCAGTTCAGCGGCCACACCCTGCAGAAGACCTACCTGGCGCGGATCTCCGAGGCCATGGAGCCCTGCGTCGTGGAGCTGCCCGTGGGCCGCGTCCGCCATGCGGATCCGGGCCGCTCCGGCTGCGGGGGCGACCCCACCGAACCGCGCCATGCCCGCACCGCCTTCCGACCCGCCACGGCGGAGGAGGCCCCCCTGCTGCTCCCCGGCCATTGGATGGTCGCCGAACCCGCCACGGGCCGCACGCACCAGATCCGCGTGCACCTGCAGAGCGCCCAGCGCCCCATCGTCGGCGACGGCCTCTACGGCGGCGCCCGCAACGAGCAGCTCTGGCTGCACGCGTGGAAGCTCACCCTGAAGCATCCCATCAGCGGCGACACGATCACCCTGGAGGCGCCGCCGACGCGTTTCATGAAGGATGCGCGATGAGGGCCTTCCGCCAGCTGGGCAGCTGCGGCACGGCCCTGCTCCTGGGCCCCCTGCTCTGGACCGGCGCCTGCGTGGCCGCCAGGTTCATGGCCCAGAGCGGCTACACGCAGATCGAGGCCGTGACCCGGAACTACCGCGTGGTGGAAGTGCCCATCGTGCCCTCGGGCGAGCCGGTCACGGAGCAGCTGGCCCTCACCGAGCTGCGGAAGTACGTCCAGGTCTGGGAGCTGGAGCCCGGCGCCTGCCCCGCCTTCCCCCAGCGGGACCGCTGGCCCTGGAGCTGGAACCCCTTCCACGCCTCCGCGCTCATGCTCCGCCTGAAGCAGAAGCAGTCCTTCCTGAAGGAGCAGCGGCACCTCGTGATGCGCTTCCAGCGGGGCGGGCTGCGCAGCTACCTGCTCGCGCCGGACGCGGGCGCGGCCCTGGGAGGCCGCAGCTTCCGCCTGGAAGTGAAGGATGGGGAACTCGTGATGGCCTGGGAGCTGAAGTGAAACTGCCGCTGCTCTTCAATCCGAAATCCGGCCCCTCCCCCAAGGACCCGGACCAGCTCATGCGCCGCCTCCCGCCGGAGCTGCGGGCGCGCCTCGAGCTCCTGCCCTTCGGTCCCCCCTGGGATTTCAGCGAGGCCATCGAGAAGGCCGTCCGCGCCGAGGGGCCCCTGCTGGTGTGGGGCGGCGACGGCACCCTCCACCACGCGGGCAAGGCCCTGATGGCGGCGGGCTGCCCGGTCCCCCTGGGCGCGATCCCCGGCGGCAGCGGCAACGGCCTCGTGCGCGGCCTGCGCACGCCGCTCGAGCCCGAGGGCGCCGTGACGCGCCTGCTCGAAGGCCGGGAGCTGCGCATGGACCTGGGACGCCTGGACGGCGAGCCCTTCCTCAATGTCTGCGGCACGGGCTTCGAGGCCGCCGTGGCCCACGCCTTCGACAAGCTGCCGGGCCGCGGCTTCAGCAACTACGCCCGCACGGTCTGGCGTCTGCTGCGCAAGGAGCCCCACCTGCGCCTGCGCTGGGACGCCCTTCGCCCCGAGGCCCCCGAGCCCCACAGCGCCGGCGACAAGCTGCGCCAGGCCTGGGAGGGCCCCGAACCCGAACTGCCGGAACGGGCCTGGTCCCTTTGCTTCGCCAACCTGCCGCAGTTCGGGGCGGGCTTCTGGATCGCCCCCAAGGCCGATCCCACGGACGGCCTCCTTCAATGGGCGACGCTGGAGAAGCCCGGACCCGTGACCCTCTTCACCCAGGGGCCCTCCCTCTTCCGCGAAGGCGGCCGCAGCGGCCTGCGGGCGGAGGGCCGCGTGATCCGCGCCATCGTCCACCTGGACGGGGCGAAGCCCTGGCACATGGATGGCGAGCCCGCCGCCGCGCGGGAAAGCGCCGAGCTCGCGGTGGAGCGCGGCGCCTTCCGCATGCAGGTGACGGGGGACTGCCCCTGGTAAAGGATCAGAGGGAGAGCTGATCCCGCAGCTTCAGGGTGCTGTTCCCGCTGCCGGGCTTCCAGCTCCGGCTGAATTCCAGGGTGTAGGGCGACTTCTCGTCCGCCTGGTGGTCGGGATCATGCACGACGAAATAGACGTCGATGGGGTGGTCTGTGGCGTTGTTGAAGCAGTCCATGGGATCGCCGCTGAGGCAGCGCTCGGGGATGTAGCCGAGGTGATGCACCACCTTGTGGGTGACTTTGAAGTAGCCGGCCCTGGCGTGGCGGAGACGG
>CAYSXG010000467.1:0-3194 GCA_964434895.1 uncultured Solibacteraceae bacterium
CGTCTCCACACTGCCCACCGCCACCCCCGCCCTCCATCCTCGGCCGGCCCATGCGGCTCACCCCCTGGAAATCGGCCGCCTGGAGGAGGCGGCCTTCGCGTCCCAGATGATCCTGGCCCAGGATCCCCAGCATCCCCAGGCCCTGCGCGGCCTGGCCCTGGCCCTGCCCGAATCCGCCCCCTCGGCCTCCGGGCCCATCGGCCTGGCGGAGACCCCCGCCCCCCCGGCCCTGGCCCTGGCCCTGCCGGCCACGGTGATCGCCGCCCCCCCCCGTCGGGCAGGCCCGGACCTCCCCCCCCCGGTGCGGGCCCTTCTGAGCAGCCCCCGGCTCCGCTCCCCCTGGGCGGTGGCGGGCCTCCTGGGGGGCATCGTCCTCGGGGCCCTCGGCCTCTACGCCTGGACCCTCTCCCGTCGGGAAAGGCAATTGAGGAGGGAGGTGGCGGCGGCGCGCTCCGCGGCCCAGGGCCCCGTGGCCCAGGCCGCCGCCATCGCGGACCTCCAGGAGACCGACGCCGATATCCTGGCGGAGGCCCAGGGGGCCCTCGGGGAGGATCCCGTCCGGGCCTACCATCGGGCCAAGGAGCTGCTGCGCCGGGACGCCGCCAACGGGGCCGCCGCCCAGCTTCTGGAAAGGGCCAAGGGCGCGCTGGGGGCCAACCCCGTCCCCGCCTCTCCGGAAGTCTTCGCGGCCAAGCTGCGGGCCGGGGACCTGGACGCGGCGGATCGCGAGCTGGACGGCCTCCTCCGGGCGGCCCCCGAGGATCCCGCCCTCCTGAGGCGGGAGGAGCGGCTCCTGGAGACCCTGGCCCAGCTCCGGGCCTCCAACCACGATTGGCGGGGGGCCCGGGAGGCCCTGAGCCGCGGGCGCGCGCTCTTCCCCTTGGACAAGACCTGGGCCGCCCGCCTGCGGCTCCTGGCCCGGATGGAGTCCCTTCCCTCCAACGAGCGGGCGGGATGGGTGGCCTTTCTCTAGCCATGAACGTCCGGCGCCACTGCCCCAGCTGCCACCACCGGCTTTCCCCCCTGGCGTTGGAATGCCCGGTCTGCGGGCTGAACCTCCAGCGGGGCCCCCTGCCCCGCCCCCTGCTCTTCCAGGCCTCGGCCCTCGGGGCCCCCTCGCCCGCCGCCTCCTCTCCCCAGGTGCTCCGGGCACCGGCCCTGGGGCGGGTCTCCCCCGTGGAGATCGAGGCCTCCCCGGTCCCGGACCTCCCCGCCGAAGCCTGGGCGGAGGCGCCCCCGGGCCTCCTGCCCCAGTCCCTGCCCGAGCCCGGCGAGGCCCTGGCGGAGGACACCAGCTTCTGGCCCCTGGTGCTGCTGGAGGTCAGCGAGGCGGGCATGCTGGTCCTGCTCAATCTCTTCCTGGCGGGGATCGTACTGCTGGGCGCGAGGGCCCCCCTGGTGCGGACCTACCAGGACCTCTGGCCCCTGCTCCTGCCCTTCCATGTGGCGGTCTCCTGGGCGGCCCTGATGGTTCCCCTGGTGCTCACGGGCCAGACCCTCCTCATGGTGCCCCGGGGCCTGGCCCTGGCCGCGGACCTGCCGGAGCGCCGCATCGCCTTCTCCCTGCTCCACCTGCTCTCGGTCCTGGCCTTCCCCGTCTCATTCCTCTGCCTGCTCCTGACCCCCGAGCACCGAACCCTGGCGGAACTCCTCTCGGGTCTGGAAATCCTCCAACGCCCGGCCCCTCGGCTGCGCTGAATCGGGCAGGACGGCGTCCTGGGGCGGGTGCAGCTGGTAGGGTACCGAGATGACGATGGTGTTGGGCTTGACCAGGAGGGCCCGCTTGATGCGCAGGGCCGTCTGGTTGTGCAGCAGGTTCTCCCACCAGCCGGTGGTGACGAATTCCGGGATGATGACCGTGAGGATCACCTCCGGTTCGGCGTAGCGCATGCGGTCCACCTCGTCCAGGACCGGCTCCACGGTCTTGCGGTAGGGGCTGCGGATCACCCGCAAGGGCACCCCTTCGCAGTAGCGGTGCCAGTCGCTCCGCAGCTTTTCCACCGCGGCGCTCTCCCGTCCCAGCTCGTCCGGGAAATCGATGGTGAGGGCCTCCACCTCCCCGTGGGGGGCGATGGCCTGGGCGTAGGAGAGGGCGTGCACCACCCCGTGGTGGATGCCCGAGATCAGCACGAGCACGCGGTTCTTGTGGGGGTAGACCTGCTCCGTGCGGCTGGCCGCCAGGATGCCCCGCACCCGGACGTAGTGGCGGTGGATGGCGAAGAAGGTGGCCACCATCGCGGGGAGCAGGATCACCACCACCCAGGCCCCGTGGGCGAACTTGGTCAGGACGATGACCAGCATGACCACGAAGGTGGTGAGGGCGCCGGTGCCGTTCACCAGCGCCTTCAGCTGCCAGCCTCGGCCCCCCTGCTTCCTCCAGTGGAGCACCATGCCGGTCTGGCTGATGGTGAAGCCCAGGAAGACCCCCAGGGCGTAGAGGGGCAGCAGGTGGTGTTCCTTGGCCTGGAAGATCACCACCAGCAGGCCGGAAAGCAGGCTGAGGATGAAGATGCCGTTGGAGAAGACCAGGCGGTCCCCCTGGTTGGTGAACTGGCGCGGCAGGAAGCCGTCCCGGGCGTGGAGGGCCGCCAGCCGCGGGAAGTCCGCGTAGGCCGTGTTGGCGGCCAGGAGCAGGATGGCCATGGTGAACCCCTGCATCGTCAGGTAGACGGCCCTCCCCCACCCGGCCTCGGGATGGCCCAGGATGCGCCGCTCCAGCAGGGAGAGCAGGGACTCCTCGCCCCCGCTGTAGACCACCCCGTAGTGGTTGGCCAGCCAGGTGATGCCCAGGAACATGGAGCCCAAGAGCAGCACCATGGCCAGCATGGTCTTGGTGGCGTTGGTGGCCGTGGGCTCCCGGAAGGCCGACACCCCGTTGCTGATGGCCTCCACGCCGGTGAGGGCCGTGCATCCGGCGGCGTAGGCCCGGGCGAAGAGCCAGAGGGCCCCCCAGCTCGCAAGGCTGGGCCGGGGCAGGGTCGCGTGGGGGGTCGACGTCCCCCCGCCGAAGTAGCGGACAAAGCCCCAGGCGATGAGGCCCATCATGCAGAGCACGAAGTCGTAGGTGGGCACCGCGAAGATCGCGCCGCTCTCCTTCAAGCCCCTCAGGTTCATCAGGGCCACGAAGGCGATCCCCAGGAGGGCCAGGAAGACCCGGTGGGGATCCAATTGAGGAAAGGCGCTCGTGATGGCGG
>CAYSXG010000468.1:0-3187 GCA_964434895.1 uncultured Solibacteraceae bacterium
GCGGCTCTCGCCACTTTTTTGGGGTGCCTTTTCTCGGGCGGCCGGCGGGGGGGCGGGGCTAGGTCGTTCGCGGCGGAGGTACGGAGGTCGATCTCAGGGCTGGCCCAGGGCCGGGGCGTTGCCCAGCTCCCATCCGTTCCGCTCCATGCGCTTGACGACCACGCTGGCCAGGGCCCTCGCCTCCTCCCTGTGCAGCCCGTCCGGGTCCTTCAGGGCCTCGTCTGTGAGGGGGAGCATCGCCTTCACCACCTCCCAGGAGTCGGTCTTGGCGAGGGTCATGGGGACCCCATCGGGGCTCGTCTTGAAGACCAGGTCGCAGCGGATGTGCTTGGGGCGATAGCCCAGCCGGAGTTCGTGATGCAGCTCCCGCAGGGAGGATCCCGCGCCCGAGATGACGCCGAAGGCCGCCGCCGTGAGGAGCCCGTCGCCCAAGGCGGGCAGGATCTCCTTGCCCGCCCCCACCTTGTAGGCGAAACCGGTCTGGAAGCCCGCGTGGAACCCCTCCACGGCCTCAGAACTCACGGTGTTGGAGTCGACGTTCAGGACCACCATGAGTCCCGCGGCGTTCGGAGGCAGGGCCGCGGCGGGATCCGCGACGTTCACGCGGCCCGCGAGCCGGGCGCGGATCGCGTCGGCGTAGAGGCCCTCCAGGCGGGTCCGGTCCCCCACGGTGGCGGGCAGGCTCACCGTCACGGCCACGGGCCTGTGCTGCTGGGCGACGGCGGCGACCTGGGGGTGCTGGCAGGCGAGGCCCAGGACCAGGGCTGGGAGGAGGAGGACGGGGCGGCGCATGGGGGGCTCCGATGAAAGAGGCCAAAGGGCCTGCCTCCATTTCGGGTCCCTTCGAGGTCCGCCGATAGATCCACCCCGTCGATGGGTGTGGATCCACCCAGGTCCTGGGGGATCAGGGGTTCGGCTTGGGGTTGAAGCCGAATTCCTCGACGCTGAGGAGGTCCGGGCGCACGGGGCCCGTCTCGCCCTGCTCGATGCGGCTGATGGCCCGGGCGCCGGTGGCGGCTTCGTAGGCCTGGAGGACCCGCTGCTCGATGTGCTCCCGGGCGTCGTTGTTCAGGGGAAAGGCGATGTCCTTGAAACTGCCGTCCCGCTTGCGCTTGCTGGGCATGGCCACGAAGTAGCCGTCCTCCCCCTCCACCACCCGCAGGTCCCCGACGAGGAAGCAGTCGTCGATGACCAGGCTGGCGAAGGCGCGGAGCTTCTCATCCCCTTCGATCTTGTTGATGCGCACGTCCGTGATGTTGAGCATGAAAATCCCTTCGCCCCCATTCTGGCAGGTTCCGACGCCCCGGTACCGCGAAGGCCCTACTTCTTCTCCCACCAGCGGAAGGCCCCCTTCTTCGCGTACTGCCAGTGGATGCGGGCCATGTTGTTGACGTTGATGCTCAGCTCCAGCAGGTCCATGGTGATCTTCCGCCGACCTCCGGAGCCTTCGCCGGTCTTGAGGTTCACGGTCCTCCAGGGCCCCGGCAGGGAGACCCTCACCCGCATGGAGACGGCGCGGCGCCCCTTGCCGTCGGGGATGGAGAGCACGTAGGCGTTGAAGCCGGCCTTGCGGACCTCGGGGCCGGGATTCAGGGCCTCCAGCTCCCACTCGGACATGGGCCCGATGGGGGAGATCTGGAGCTGGGCCCCCCGGGGTCCGTCCACGCTCAGGCTGATGTCCATGACGAAGCTGTCCTCCTGCTTGAGGCTCTGGGGGGGGTTGGACCAGGAGGCCTCCAGGTGGAAGCCGTCCTTGGTGCTGTCGAACCACATGCCGTCGGTCTCGATCTTCCACTTGGAGGTGGGCGTGGCGCCGCTGGGTCCGGCGTCCCACTCCTTCGTCTCCCCGTTCATGTGGCTGAAGGCGATCGGTTCCAGCAGGAATTCCGCTCCCGGGCTCGCGTCCTTGTCCAGGGCCAGCTCCAGCTCGAAGGTCATGGGCAGCCATGGATCGGGATTGACCACCGCCACGCAGACCTCCGAGACGTCCCGGCCCAGGCCCGAGACCTTGGCGGATCCGCCCGAAAGCTTGGACCAGGAGGCCGCGGGAGGCGCGCCTCCGGCCGGGGCCGCGGGCACCTTGAGCACCACGGCGCGGTCCGAGGGCACGGGGCCCGAAAGGCTCGGCTGGCGCAGGCGCACGGTGAGGGTGCGGGGCTGCTTGAGGCCCAGGGCGGAGACGGCGAAGAGGCGCGCCGTGAGGGGGGGCAGCTCCACCTTGGCGGGGAAGCGGTGCGGCGCCGCCCGCAGCTTGTCGTCGCTGATGCGCTCGGGGTGGCTGTCCTCGGGGCTGCCCAGGGCCTCCCCGGCCCGGTAGATCCGCGTCTCGGCGTCGGATTCCACGAGGCGCGCCGCCGTCCACAGTCCCGGGTTGACGAAGCCCACCTTGAGGTAGTTGCCCACGTATTCGGGGAAGGCGTCGGGGAACTGGGAGGCCTTCACCAGCTCCTCGTAGAAGGCGCGGCTGGTGACGGCCGAACCGTTCAGGGCCCTCCGGACGTAGCCGGGGCTCTTGGTCTCCGCGTGCTCCACCATCAGGGCGAAGGCGTAGGCCATGAGCTTTTCCTCGTACTTCTCGGATTCCTGCACGGGCACCGACAGGAAGTACTTGTAACGGCTCATCTCCTCCCGGGCCTGATCGGCGGTGTAGGGGCTGCCGTACTTCAGGCCCGCCCATTCCGCCGAGGCCTCGAACCACCAGTGGGCCCGGTTCCCGGAGACCATCATGTTCGAGTAGGCGTCCTGGAGGGCGTGGAAGAGCTCGTGGCAGAGGGTGATCTTGAGCCCCGCCAGGTTCTTTTCGCCGATGCCGGGGTCCACCTGGATGTAGCCGTTCCAGGAAAGGAATTGGTAGTAGGCGTTGATCCCGCCCCCGATGGGCACGAGCTGGACCTCCATGCGGTTCGCGGGGGCGAGCCAGCCCATGGGGGCCTTGCCGTCGTACCGCTTGAAGTCCGCGTTTTAGGTCTCCCAGGCCCTCTGTAAGGTTTCCGGCACCAAGGTTCTGAACCCGAAACTGGTAATCATTCGTCGAACCGACCACCACCGTCCCAAAGTCATAGCTTGAGGGGCTGACGGCAATCGTTGCGTTTGCGTTTGTGGTTTTTCCGCGCAACGGGTTCGGATATGTGAAAGCCCCATATGCTGAAAGCACTTCGGGGTTGCCAGTTGAAACCCAGTGGTCCCC
>CAYSXG010000469.1:0-3182 GCA_964434895.1 uncultured Solibacteraceae bacterium
TAGCGCCAGCGGAGCGCGCCTGCGCGCGGAGCGGTCCGCCGAAGGCGGAGGCGCGGGCGCAGCCAGCGTCGCGGCGAGCGGCTGGGCCGCCCCGCGAGCGAAGCGAGTGGAGAGGCGGCCCCCGCGAGGATTCCGATCGGCGCCTCCAAAGCCCCCGCAAGGGGGCTTCCCCATGGCGCCGATCGGAATCGAAATCGACGATGGGCCCCCCGGGGGGAATCGGTGCTACCCTTCCAGGCGCCGCACCCGGAGGTGGGTCATGGGCGAGCGGGACAAGAACCGCGATACGCAGAAGATTCCGAAGACGGACCGCTTCACCACCGTGAAGTTCTCGGCGGAGGAGATCGCCGCGCAGGTGAGGGCGGCGGAATCCAAGTCCGCGGCGCCGAAGGCGCCGGGCCCGCCGAAGAAGGGGGGCAAGCCCTGAACGGGACCCCGAATCAGGGCCGGTCGAACCAGGCGAGGCCCGCCTCGGTGGCCACGCCGGCCACCGGGAGGTCGTGGGCGGCCACGGGCAATTCCGGCACGCGCAGGGCCTCGAAGGTGATGCCCAGGGGGACGGTCCCCTCGTCCAGGCGGTCCAGGAGGGCGTCGTAGAAGCCCCGCCCGTAGCCCAGCCGATAGCCCTCCCGGTCGAAGGCCAGGCCGGGGACGAGGATCAGCTCCGCCGGGGGCGTGAAGTGCTGGGCGAAGGCCGGCTCCAGGAGGCCCCACGTCCCCGGTTCCAAGGGCTCCGGGCCCCACACGAGCCGGGGCGGATGGGTGCTGGCCACCCGCGGGAAGTAGAAGGTGAGATCCCCGTGGGCGCGGAAGAAGGGGCGCAGGTCCGGCTCGCTGCGGAAGGGCCAGAAGGCCGCCACCCGGCGGACCCGGCGCTCCTTCACGAGGCGGGCCAGGTGCTCGCAGAGGCGGTGGGACTTGGCGGCGCGCTCCTCCTCCGGCAATGCGTCCCGGAAGGCCTGGAACTCGGCGCGGAGGCGGGCCTTGTCGTCCATCAGGCGGGCTGGGGTTCCAGCTCGTAGGTCCTGTAGAGGTTGTCCCGCTCCAGGGCCTCGAAGCCGGCCTCGCGGATGAGGCGGACCAGCTCCGCCTTGCTGAGCATCATGGGGCTGGTGGCGCCCGCGTCGTGGGCGATCTCCTCCTCGATGATGGTGCCGTCGAGGTCGTTGGCCCCGTAGCTGAGGCCCACCTGGGCCAGGCCCGGCCCGATCATCACCCAGTAGGCCTTCACGTGGGGGACGTTGTCCAGCAGCAGGCGGGCCACGGCGATCTCCCGGAGGTCCGCGTCGCCGGTGGTTTCATGGATGACGTGCTTGCGGCTCAGCTCGTTGTTCTCGTTCTGGTAGGCCAGGGGGATGTAGGCCAGGAAGCCGCCCGTGCGGTCCTGCAGCTCCCTCAGCCTCAGCAGGTGGTCCACCTTGTGCCGGGCCTGCTCGATGTGGCCGTAGAGCATGGTGCAGTTGGTGGGGATCCCGCGTCGGTGGCAGATCTCCGCGTTGCGCAGCCATACGTCCGCCTCCTTCTTCCCGACGCAGATCTGTTCGCGGATCTCCTCGTCGAAGATCTCCGCCCCGCCCCCGGGGCAGCTCTCCAGCCCGGCGGCCACGCAGCGGTCCAGGAACTCCTCCACCGAAAGGCCGCTCACCTTGGCGTAGTAGCCCATCTCCACCATGGTGAAGACCTTGAGGTGGAGCTCCGGGAAGCGGCCCTTGATGGCGCGGAAGAGGTGTTCGAAGTAGTCGATCTTCAGCTTGGGGTAGTGGCCCGCCACCATGTGGAGTTCCTTCACCCCCGCGTTTTCGGGCTTCTCCAGCTCCCGGATGACGTCCTCGGCGGAGAGGACGTAGGCTCGCGGATCCCCGGGCTTGGCCTGGAAGGCGCAGAACTGGCAGTGGGTGTAGCAGATGTTGGTGTAGCTGATGCGGCGGTTCTGCACGAAGTAGGTCTTCCGGCCGTGCTTCCGGAGCCGCACGTGGTGGGCCAAGGCACCGAGGCCCGTGAGGTCCGGCGTGGCGTAGAGGGCCAGGCCGTCCTCGAAGTCGAGGCGCTCGCCCCGCTGCACCTTGTCGGCGATGGGGAGCAGCCGCTCGTCGCGGACGTAGGCGCTCAGGGGGCGGGAAAGACCGGGCATGGAGACCTCTCGATCTCCATGATACCGGCAGGAGGGCTTCAGATCCGGACCCGCAGGCTGAGGCTCACCCAGCGCCCGGGCTGCGGCAGGAGGGAGTTGTAGTAGCCCGCGGAGCCCTGGTAGTTCCCTTCGCCGTCGAAGCCCGCGGGCAGGGTTCCGGCGTCGCCCAGGATGTAGGGGGTGTGGGCGTAGCGGCGGTCCAGGAGGTTGGCCGCCTTCAGGGAAAGCCCGAGGAAACCCCGACGCCAGTTCAGCGAAAGGTCCACCGGGTGGTAGCCGCCGAGGACGCGGACGGGGTCGGGACGAGGAGTCAGCCGCGGGCCCATGTAGCGTCCCCGGAGGGTGGCGTCCCACTGCTCGTTCCACACGGCGCCGAGGCCGTACCAGCCCTTGATGCGCGAGACGTTGGCGGGGGGCGCGGTGCCCACCGGGACGTTCCCGGGGCCCAGCCTGTCCTCCTCGTTGCTGAAGACCCGCGTCGCGTAGGCCCAGGCCTTCAATTCCCGGAAGGGGCCCGAGGGAAGCAGGGCCTGCACCTGGGCATCCGCGGCCAGGTGCTTTCGACGGCCGGTCTGCAGTTCCGTGGAGGAGCCCACGTTCAGCAGGAAGTCCCGGTCCCTCACCTGGTAGAGGCTCAGCAGGCCCATGAGGCGGGAGGTGGTGCGGGAGAGGCTCACTTCGAGGGTGTCCGAGCGCTGGGGAGGGATGTTGGGATCGCTGCCCAGCCCCTCCCACCCCCCGTAGAGGATCCGGGGCGGGGCCTCCTCGAAGGCCTGGCCGAAGAGGGCCTTGAGGTTCCAGGGGCCCCGGGTGTGGACGAGGCCGAGGCGGAGGGTGGTGGCGCCTCCATAGCGGCTGTTCCGGTCGTGGCGCAGGCCGAGGTTGAGCTGGTCCTCGGCGCTCAGGCGGTAGCGGCCCTGGAAGAAGGCCCCGAAATCCGTGGTCGTGTAGCGGTTGCTGCCCAGCCGGGTGGGAACCTGAGGCGCAGGGAAGGGGTAGGGGGCGGGGTCCGAGGCCGCAAGTGCCGCATTCCCGTTCGGCGCGCTCGGCT
>CAYSXG010000470.1:0-3177 GCA_964434895.1 uncultured Solibacteraceae bacterium
GGGCCTGGAGATGCAGCTCATGGAGAACCCCGCCTTCCGGGTGGACTACGGCACCATCATCAGCTGCCACCTGGCCAATCCCGCCTGGGACAGGCCCGTGGTGGCCCTCAGCTCCAGCAGCACCTACTTCGACTTCAGCCACGAGATGGGCCAGGACGAAATGGCCCGCCTCGGCGAGGCCACCCGCGCCGCCGTCGAGGCCACGGGCCGCCGGGCCCTGCTGCTGGCCAGCTGCTCCCTCAGCCACCGCCACTTCACCACGGAGAGCGAGCTGCCCGAGGACATGAGCCAGGAGCACATCGCCCACCACGGCCAGTACCTCTGGGACATGCGGGTTCTCGAGCTCATGAAGCGGGGCCGTACCCGGGAGCTCATGGACATCCTGCCGGACTACATCGAGCAGGCCCTCAGCGAGTGCAAGGACGGCAGCCTCTCCTGGCTCCTTTCCGCCCTCGGCTACCCCTCCTACTCCGCCGAGATCTACGGCTACGGCAGCGTCATCGGCACCGGCAACGCGGTGGTGGGGTGGATTCCCGAAAAGGCTTTGGTTTGAAACCGCAGATTCCGCAGATTTCGCAGATGCAGCGGCCTCGAACCAATCGGCGTCATCTGCGGAATCTGCGGTTCCACTGCTTCAATTTTTTCGGTTGGGCCACACCATGATCCTGCACGGCTACATTGTCCCCGGACGCCCGCTGCCCCTTCTCGCGCCGGATAAGAACCCTCACTGGGCCGAACTGCGCCGCGGCTTCGAGGCCGCCCGGGACGAGATCCGCGCCTCCGGCGCCGACCTCATCCTGCTCTACAGCACCCAGTGGGTGAACGTCATCGGCCACCAGATCCAGGGCGACCCCAACCCCGAGTGGGTGCACGTGGACCAGGACTTCCACGCCTTCGGCGCCCTGCCCTACAAGCTGCGCATGGACGCGGACTTCGCCAAGGCCTACGAGGCCGCCGGCCGGGCCCGGGGCCTCTTCACCCGAACCGTGAACTACCAGGGATTCCCCATCGATAGCGGCACCATCCAAGCCCTGCAACTGCTGAACCCCGACAACGCCCTGCCCGCCTGCGTCGTGGGCTGCAACATGTACGCGGACCGCGCCGAGACCCTGGTGCTGGCCAAGGCGGCCCTGGACGCACTGGCGGCCACGGGGCGCAGGGCCGTGGCCGTAGCCGTCACCGCCCTCTCCAACCGCGTCTTCCCCCGGGCCATCGAGCCCGCCGAGGACCGCATCTACAGCGCCAAGGACGACGAATGGAACCGTAAGCTCCTGGAGCTGCTGGCGGAGGGCCGCATGGAGGACGTGTCCCAGGTGACCCGGGAATTCAGCCTGCAGGCCCACGGCGACCAGAAGGGGCGCGCCCTGTGGTGGCTGGGGGGCGTGCTGGGCAACTCCAATGGTTATCGGGGCCAGGTCCACGCCTACGGTCCCCTGTGGGGCAGCGGCGCGGCGGTGGCGGGCCTCACGCCGGATCCCAGCCGCAACCTCAGCCGGGAATTCGACGAGGGCGCCGCGGAGGTCTTCGCCGGCGAGCGCGGCGTGCTGAGCGGCGGCACGACCGCCGCCGACCCCAAGCCTCAGGACCCCGGACGAAGGGCCCAAGACTCAGGACTCATCCGCACCTCCAAGGCGCCCAAGCCCGTGGGGGCCTATCCCCACGCCCGACGCGAAGGGGAGCTCATCTTCGTAAGCGGCATCGGTCCGCGGCAGCCGGAAACGGACGAGATCCCCGGCGGCCCCGTGCGCGATGCCGCCGGGAAGCCCTTGGACTACGACGCCGCCGCGCAGACGAAGGCCGTCATCGAGAACATCCGGGCCATCCTGGAGGAGGCCGGCAGCGGCCTCCACAAGGTGGTGGACTGCCAGTGCTTCCTCATCGACATGGATCGGGACTTCAAGGCCTTCAACGAGGTGTACCGCTCCTACTTCCAGGACATCCAGGCCACCCGCACCACGGTGGAGGTGAGGGCCCTGCCCACCCCCATCGCCGTGGAACTGAAGGTCATCGCCAAGGCCTGATCTCCCTCGGACGTCTTCCTTTGGGCCACAATGAAGCACCCCCCGAGGCGCCATGCTCCAGGATCCGGACCTCAACCAGCTGCTTGCCACGGTGCCCCGCAGGGAGGGTGAGCTACTACGCCCGCTGAGGGCCCAACGGGAGCGCCTCCGCCCGAGCCCACGACCCAGCGCCCCCTAAGGCCCGCATGAAGATCCACGACCTCAGTCCCCTCATCTCGCCCCGCCTGGCGGTGTGGCCCGGGGACGTGCCCTACGCGCGCCACGTGGCCCTTTCCATCTCCTCCGGCGCGAACCTGGACCTCAGCAGCATCGCCACCACGTTGCACCTGGGGGCCCACGCGGACGCCCCCTCCCATTTTTCCGCCCTGGGCGCGGGCATGGACGGGGTGGACCTGGCGCCCTACGTGGGCCCCTGCCAGGTCGTGGAAGTGCGGCTTCCCCGGGGGTCCCGCATCCTCCCGGAGCACCTGAGGACGCCCATCACCGCCCCCCGGGTGCTCTTCCGCACGGGCTCCTACCCGGATCCCGAAACCTTCTCCGAGGACTTCAACAGCCTCTCCCCGGAACTGATCCTGGAACTGCATCGGCGGGGCGTCGTCCTGGTGGGGCTGGACACGCCCAGCGTGGATCCCTTCGAAAGTCGGGCCCTCGAGACCCACCAGGCCCTGGCCCGCACGGGCATGCGCAACCTGGAGGGCCTCGTGCTGGACGGCATCCCGGAGGGGATCTACACCTTGGTGGCCCTGCCCCTGCGCCTGGAGGGGGCCGATGCCTCCCCGCTCCGGGCCGTCCTGTTGGAGGGGGCCCCGTGAGGGGGATCTTCGGCCATGCCCAAGAGACCCCGGGCCTAATGGGTTTCCCGGGATGCGGCCCGCACCCCGAATGGCTCGCGAAGATCCCGGGCTGACCCGATGATGGAAGACCCCCACCCCGGAGTACCGATGCCATCCGAGCCCACCCTGGATGATCTGCGGCTCCGCCTGGAGCGCCTGGAGGCCGAAGTGGCCGCCCTGAAGGCCGCGGCGGTCCTGCCTGCCCCACCCCGCTCCGCGCCCCCACCCCTCGCCGCATCGGCTCCACCGCCCCGCCCCCCCCGGCCGGCCCCCCGACCTCCGCCCCAGCCCTTCAATCCCACGGTGCTCATCGCCGCCGCTGG
>CAYSXG010000471.1:0-3170 GCA_964434895.1 uncultured Solibacteraceae bacterium
TTCTTACGCCCCAAAACACCCCCGATAAGGGCCCGGGTGAGCCAGCCCCAAGCGGAAGAGCCCTCGGCCTCGGGAAGCTGTACGTCGATCCATTGGCTACGGACGTTGGGCTGTTCGCGGGAGACGGACTTGACCGGACCCGCCACCATGGCGTTGAAGGGCGCGACGCATTCCTCGCCGCTGACGTTCTGCGCGTCGCAAGTGACCACCCGGAGATTCATCTCCACGCCGGGGCATTCGACGCCCAGGGCAGCCGCGAGGAAGAGGATGCTGTAGAAGGACGCGTCCGTGGCTTCTCCCGTCTCCCCTAGGTCGATGGGCCCGGGGGTCGCCGGCCTCAGGCTCCACAGGTGAACGATGTCCGTGGGGACTCGGTCGCCGGAGCGCAGTTCCTTCAGCAAGGACGCGTAGTCCTCCCGCTCGCCGGGACGGATCGAGAAGACCTTCTCCTCGCGGGCGTAGCCGGCCCCCTGGACAACCCGGACGACGTCGTGGCCCGAGGCCTCCAGCCGATCCGCCAGGCGGGTGCCGAGCCCCCGGTCATCCATGAAGATCAGCCACCGGCCGGACTCGGAGCCCTCGGGGGCGAGAACGGGCCCGGTGCGCTTCCAGGAGGGAACGTTGAACCAGTCCGCCATGTCCTCGAGCTTCTTGTGCTTGTTGGCGCTCTTGATCGACCCCTGGTCACCGCGCCCGAAGGGGAGGCGGTACTCGTGGTGTTCGAAGGGGTAGGTGGGCAGGGGCACCCGGCGCCGGTCCTCCCGCGCGTGGAAGCGGTCCCAATCGATGGTGACCCCCTCGCTCCAGAGCCGGCCGAGATTGAGCAGGAGGGTGTCGAAGGCGTCCTGATCCTTGTCCGTCGGCCTGGGAAGGGAGGAGATCAGGGCGCAGTCCGGGGTCTTCTCGGGATGCTGGGCCGCCAATCCGGTCAGCGTGGAGCCGGGCCCCACTTCCAGAAGCACCTTGCCCGGAGCCCTCAGGAGCTCGGCCACGCCATCGGAGAACAGCACCGCCTGGCGCAGGTGCTTGGCCCAATAGACGGGGTCCGTGGCCTCCTCCGCGCGGATCCAGGTGCCCGTGACGTTCGAGAGATAGGGCAGGTTCGGGGAGTTCCTCGGGACGCTCCGGACGAGCTCCACGAAGGCCTCGAAGATCGGGTCCATCATCGAAGAATGGAAGGCGTGGGAGGTATTCAGGCGTCGGAAGGGAGTACCCTTGGCGCTGAGTTCAGCCTCAAAGCGCTCCATGTCCGGGAAGGGCCCGGACACGACGCAGCTGCTGGGCGAATTGATGGCCGCGATGGAAAGCCCGCCGTGCGGCTCGAGCAGGGCCCGGAGCTCCTCCACGGGGAGGAGCACGCCGGCCATGGATCCCGCCGGCAGCTGGCCCATGAGGCGCCCCCGGGCGGCGATGAGGGAGAGCGCGTCCTCCAGGGTGAACACCCCCGCCAAACAAGCGGCGACGTACTCCCCGACGCTGTGCCCGATCATCCCTTCGGGGCTCAGTCCCCATTCCATCCAGAGCTTGGCGAGGGCGTACTCCACCACGAAGAGGGCGGGCTGGGTGTTGGCCGTCTGGGCCAGGAGCTCGGCGGCCTCCTCGTACTTGTCCGCCGCGGGGAACAAGAGGTCCCGCAGGTCCAACCCGAGGGCGGGCTTGAGGAGTTCGCAGCATCGGTCCACGGTGGATCGGAAGAGGGGCTCGGCCTCGTAGACCTCGCGGGCCATGTTGGGGTGCTGGGCCCCCTGGCCCGGGAAGAGGAAGGCCACGGAGCTCTTGTCCTTGTCCCGCTGCACGGTCACGGCCCCGGGGCAGCCTTCGGTTCCCAAGACTTCCGCGCAGCTCCCGGCGTCACGGGCCAGAAGGAAGCGGCGGTGGGCGAAGGCCCTACGGCCCACCTGCAGGGTGTAGGCGGCATCCGCGAAGTGGTTCGCTTCGGCCCCGGCCAGGCCCACGGCCAGATTGGCGCTCATGCGGTCCAGGGCCCCGCGGGTCCGGGCGGAAAGGAGCACCAACTGGGTCGCGCGGGACGGCCCGGTGGGCTCCTGGAAGGGGGACTCCTCCAGGACGACGTTCGCGTTCGTCCCCCCCATGCCGAAGGAGTTCACGAGGGCCCGGAGGGGAGTCTCCTTGCGCGTCCAGGGCGCGAGCGAGGCGTTGACGTAGAAGGGAGAATTCTCGAAGTCGATGGCCGGGTTCGGCTTCCGGAAGTTCAAGCTGGCCGGCAGGGTTCGGTTCTTCAGGGCCAGGACCGTCTTGAGGAACCCAGCGACGCCCGCCGCGGCGTCCGTGTGGCCGATGTTCGGCTTCACCGAGCCCACGGCGCAGTAGCCCTTCTTCGCGGTTTGCATCCGGAAGGACTTGGTGAGGGCCGTGATCTCGATGGGATCGCCCAGGGGAGTGGCCGTGCCGTGGCACTCCACGTAGGAGATGGTGTCGGGGTTGATGCCCGCCATGGAGATGGAATCCGAAGTCGCCAGGACCTGGCCCTCGACTCCCGGCGCCGTGAAGCCCACCCGACCCGAGCCGTCGTTGCTGAGGCCGTATCCAAGGACCACCGCATGGATCGTATCCTTGTCCGCGATGGCGTCCTCGAGGCGCTTCATCACGACGACACCAACGCCGTTCGCGAACACGGTGCCCTTGGCGTCCACGTCGAAGGTCCTCACCACGCCGTCGGGCGAATTGATCCCGCCCTCGTTGTACAGGTAGCCCCGGCCGTAATTGGGGTCCACGCGGACCCCTCCGGCGAGGACCATGTCGCACTGGTAGTTCAACAGGCTCTGGGCGGCCTGGACGATGGCGACGAGGGAGGTGGAACACGCGGTCTGGAGGTTGACGCAGGGGCCGCGAAGGTCCAGCTTGTAGCCCACGCGAGTGGCCAAATAGTCCTTGTCGTTGGAGGTCACCAGGGAGATGGAGTCGAGGCTCGCCATGAGGTTCGTGTCACGGACCACCTCGAAGAGGTACTGGCTGACGCCACCGCCGCCGAAGACGCCGATCCTTCCGCCGTACTTCATGGGGTCGTAGCCCGCGTCCTCCAGGGCGGCCCAGGAGTGCTCGAGGAAGACCCGGTGCTGGGGGTCCAGGATCTCCGCTTCCCGGGGGTTGTATCCGAAGAAGGAGGCGTCGAAATCGAAGGGCCGCTCGTAGGCCCCCATGGCCCGGAC
>CAYSXG010000472.1:0-3160 GCA_964434895.1 uncultured Solibacteraceae bacterium
GGGCAACGGCCCCCGGAGGGGGCTCGCCAACGGGTGGGGCGCCCGGGCGGGGCAGTTCCGCACCCTGGCGCAGGGCCTGGTGGCGGGCGGCTTCACCGTGACGGCCCTGGACGCCCCGGCCCACGGCCGGAGCCCTGGGCGGCGCAGCAGCCTGCTGCGCTTTTCCGAGGCCCTGGACGCGCTGGTGGGGCACCTGGGCCCGGTCCACGCCGTGGTGGGCCACTCCCTGGGCGGCGGGGCCTCGGCCCTCTCCCTGAGCCGGGGCCTGCCCGCGGACCACGCGGTGCTCATCGCCGCCCCGGCCCATCCCCAATCATTCTACCTGCGCATGATGGAGCACCTGGGCATCCCCGAGGCCCGCTGGAAGGCGCACTGCGAGGCCTTCGAGCGGAGGGTGGGGATGGGCTGGAAGGCCGTCGAAGGCCCCGCCCTCCTGGCGGGCCTCCGGACCCCGGTGCTGGTGCTTCACGACCGCCAGGACCGCGAGGTGGCCATGGATCACGCCGAGGCCCTGGCGGCGGCCCCCGCCGCGCGCCTACGGCTCACGGACGGCCTCGGCCATCGCCGCATCCTGGCCAGCCCCGAGGTGCACCGTGCCGTCCTCGAATTCCTGGGCGGCGATCTCCGCAGCGAGGAAGAGGCCCTGGAAGCCGAGCTCTTCACCCCTGGGCTGAGGTAGGGCCGGGCCCGACGCCCCACCTATCCCCGTGGGAAGATGGCCCACCCATGGCCGCCTTCGACGCCCACGCCCATCTCCAGGACCCGCGCATCGCGGACCCCGGCGCCCTCCTGGCCCGGGCCTGGGCGGCGGGCGTCACGGACATCGTCTGCTGCGGCACGGAGGAGGGGGACTGGGAGGCCGTGCTGGCCCTGGCGAAGGCCCACGCCGGCCTGCGCCCCATGCTGGGCCTGCATCCGTGGCGCGTGACCGGGGCCTCCCCCGCCTGGCGCGCCACCTTGGAGGGGCTGCTCCGCGCAAGCGCGGCGGGGGTCGGCGAATGCGGCCTGGACTTCGCGATGCGCGGGGCGGATCGCACCGCCCAAGCGGCGGCCCTCCGCTTCCAACTGGGCCTGGCCCAGGATCTGGGGCGTCCCGTGGCCCTGCACTGCGTGCGGGCCTGGGGGCCCCTGACGGAACTGCTGCGGGAGGTGGGGGTTCCCCGGGCCGGAGCCCTGGTGCACGGCTTCGGCGGCAGCGCGGACACGGCCCGGGAGCTGCAGGCCCTGGGCGTGCACCTCTCCTTTTCCGCCGCCTTCCTGGACCCGCGCCGGACCTAGGCCCGGGCGGCCCTCCTGGCCGTGGCAGAGGCCTGGCTCCTCCTGGAATCCGACGCCCCGGACGGCCCCCCGACCCTCAACGAGCCCGCGGGCCTCCCCCGCCTCATCGAAGCCGCCGCGCGGCTCCGGGGCGTTTCGACGGAAGACATGGCGCGGCGCACCCGGGAGAATGGGATGAGGCTATTGGGCGAGGTGGGCGCATGAGGTGGTATTCCCGATCGGAGCTGCTGCTGGGGGAGGCCCCCCTGGAGGCCTTCGCCTCGGCCACGGTGGCCGTCTTCGGCCTGGGGGGCGTGGGCTCCTTCGCCGTGGAGGCCCTGGCCCGGACCGGCATCGGGACCCTGCGCCTGGTGGACCACGACGTCGTGAGCGGCAGCAACATCAACCGCCAGCTCTTCGCCCTGCGCGGCACCCTGGGGCAGAAGAAGGTGGACGTGGCCACGGCCCGGGTGCTGGACATCAACCCCGACTGCAACGTGGACGGGCGCAACGCCTTCATCCGCGCCGAGACCCTCCCGGACCTGCTGGAGCCGCGGCCGGACGTGGTGGTGGACGCCATCGACTCCGTGAGCTGCAAGGTGGCCCTGCTCAAGGCCGCCCGGGAGCGCGGCATCCCCGTGGTCTCCAGCATGGGGGCCGGGGGCCGCGTGGACAGCAGCCTCCTCTTCGCCGGCGATCTCAGCGAGACGCGCATCTGCCCCCTGGCCGCCGTGGTGCGGGGCCACCTGCGCAAGGCGGGCATCACGTCGGGGATCCGTTGCGTGGGCTCCCTGGAACCCGCGGACAACAAGCGGCCGCCGAATCCACTGGACGCCGAGGCCCATCGCGGCCCCGGCCGTCCCCGCCGGGCCCTGGGCACCGTCTCCTACATGCCCGGCATCGTGGGCCTCAAGGTGGCCGAGGAGGTCATGCGCCTGCTGGTGCCGGAGCGCCTGGGCCCCTCCAAGAAGACCCTGGGCAGCGAGGACGAGGATCCTTCGAAGCCCCTCCCCAAGCGGCCGAGGCCCCGCAAGCGTCCTTAGGGCTTCGAGGAGGGGCGGCGTCGCACCCGGGCGGCCAGGTAGGGCGCGAAGGCCTCGGGCTTCCCCGGGGGTGCGATCTCGAAGCGCAGGCGCAGGGCGTCGGGGCCCTCGCCTTCGTAGGTGAGGCGAAAGCGGGGCCCGGGGCCGGCCTCGCTGAGGAAGACCGCCTTCCCGGGGCCCCCCGTCACCTCGTAGTGGATGACGTGCCCCTCGTTGTCGAGGTAGAGGGCCCGAAGGACGCCCCCCTCGGGAAAGATGGCCATGAGGTCCTCGTGGTGGGAGGCGGGTCTCTCCTTCGTGGCCGGATAGTCCGCGCGGTTGCGCCGCAGGAGGGCGCGGCCCCCGAGCTCGAGGCGCAGGGAAAAGGAGCCGCTGCCCTCGCCGGGGGAGCCGGAGCCCTCGCCCTCCCACTCCCCGAGGAGGAAGCGCAGGGGGGCCCAGGGGTCCGCCGGCGGAGGCTGGACCGGCAGGGAGAGGAAGGGGACGAGAAGGGGCAGCATGGGCATCTCCACGGGGGTTCAGGGGGCCTCGGGCCAGGGCCAGTCGCCCCGCTCCGGATCCGCGCGGCCCTGGGGGCCCCGGGCCGGGGCGCCCCCTTCGTCCCGGCCGTTCCAGCCCACGGAATAGAGCAGGAAGGTGCCGTTCTCCCGGCGCCGGTAGCGGAGGGGCCGGCCGTCCAGGAGGTCGGTGGGAAGGCGGGCCAGGTAGGCGGGCCGGAGCTCCTCCAAGGTCTCGGGATAGGCGCCCCGGGCCAGGCGGTGACGCTCCAGGGCGCAGGCCACCGCGGCCTCGTCGAGGCCCACCTGGGCCCGGGCCGCCCGCAGGACCTGCATCTCCAGGCCCGTGCCCACCAGGGGCCG
>CAYSXG010000473.1:0-3151 GCA_964434895.1 uncultured Solibacteraceae bacterium
ACCGAGGACCCGCTGATTAAGAGTCAGCTGCTCTAACCAACTGAGCTAAGGAACCCTCAAGGAATCCATTGTAACACCCGCGTGGTTTTGGGCAATCGAAAGTTTCCGGAAGCGCGGGGGCGGAACCTCCGGCCGGGGGCCGGCACCTCATGGGCACGGCCGCGACGAAAGCCCTTAAACCGAACGCT
Source organism: uncultured Solibacteraceae bacterium (assembly GCA_964434895.1). Taxonomy (GTDB): domain Bacteria; phylum Acidobacteriota; class Holophagae; order Holophagales; family Holophagaceae; genus CAYSXG01. The sequence goes on from CAYSXG010000473.1 coordinate 189, forward strand.
AATGGCACATCATGAGGAGTTATCGTGAAAAGAATCACGATCGGCATGCTTCTGTCCGCAGGGAGTCTTTTCCAGGCCTCGGCCGGAGACATCGGCCTCGGGGTCTCCCTGAAGGCCAACGAGGGGTCCATCTACGTCCCCTACCAGATCGGCGCCGGAATGCTGGTGGAGGGAAACCTTCGGTACACGCGCCAGGATTCCAGCGGAGCCGGGCCCGATCACATATCCGAGAGCTTCTCAAGCAGCTCGCAGTCGGAGGGGGTCGGCCTTTTCCATTTGAGACAACTGGGGGACAAAAACCGTCTTTACCTTGGATCGAGGCTATTCTATGTTCGGGATAGGGCCTCCCGGGACATGCAGTACGGTGACCGGCTGACCTCCACCCGAAGCGGCTGGGGAATCACCCCCACCCTGGGCTACGAGTACTTCCCCGTTCGGCACCTCTCCGTGGGTGGGGAAGTGGGATGGTCCCACACCTGGTTCCGGGGATCGGACCCTGCCTTCTCCCCGGATGGAATCGGAACCTTCCGCTCCAGGGGCACGGCCACGGGGACCACCTCCTCGATCATCGTGCGGGCCTACTTCTAGAAAAAGCGCCTAATGGGACCCGTCGGCGCCTAGAGGCTCGGCAGCTTCATGGCGCTGCGGACCTCCTCCATGGTGGCCTGGGCGACGGCCCGGGCCTTGGCGCTGCCCCGGGCCAGGACGTCCTTGAGCTCGTCGGGGCGGCCCAGGTGGTGCTCGATCTTCTGCCGCACCGGTTCGATGCGCTCGATCATGGCCTCGGCCACCCGCTTCTTGCAGTCGAAGCAGCCGATGCCGGCGCGCCGGCATTCGGCGTTCACCAGGTCCTGGGTCTCCTGGCTGGAGAAGAGCTTGTGGAACTCGAAGACGGGGCAGATGTCGGGGTTGCCGGGGTCCGTGCGCTTCACGCGGGCGGGGTCCGAGGCCATCTGGCGGGTGCACTTGGTGAGGATTTCCTCCGGCGTGTCCCGCAGGTAGACGCAGTTGTCGTAGCTCTTGGACATCTTCCGCCCGTCCAGGCCCGGCACCTTGGGGGTCTGGGTGAGGACGTGCTGGGGTTCGGGGAAGACCTGCGTGCCGTAGATGAAGTGGAAGCGGCGCACGATCTCGCGAGCGAGCTCGATGTGGAAGACCTGGTCCTCCCCCACGGGCACCTTGTGGGCCTTGTAGATGATGATGTCGGCCGTCTGGAGCAGGGGGTAGCCCATGAAGCCGTAGGAGCCCAGATCCGCCACGGCGTTCTGCAGCTTCTCCTTGTAGGTGGGCACCCGCTCCAGCCAGGACAGGGGCGTGATCATGGAGAGCAGCAGGTGCAGCTCCGCGTGCTCCTTCACCTGGCTCTGCACGAAGAGGGTGGACTTCTCCGGATCCAGGCCCGTGGCCAGGAAGCAAGCCGCCAGTTCCAGCGTGGCGGGCCAGATATCCTCCACCGTCTCGTACTTGGAGGTGAGGGCGTGCCAGTCCACGATCATGTAGTAGGCGTCGTGGCCGTGCTGGAGCTTCTGGAAGTTGTCCAGGGCCCCCACGAGGTGGCCGACGTGCTGGGAACCGCTGGGCTGGATGCCCGAAAGAACGCGCTGCATTTCAGACTCCGAGGAGCGGGAGGGCGAGGAATTTGATGGCTATGAATACGCCGGCGATGATGGGCGACATGATGACCCAGAGCAGGCGGGTGAAGACCAGGATGAGCAGCCCCACGTACATGTAGGGCTTCCAGCGCTCGAAGGTCTGGGCCGCGCGGTAGGGCAGGAAGCCCTGCAGCACCGCGGCGCCGTCCAGGGGCCCGGCGGGGATCATGTTGAAGATGGCCAGGAAGATGTTGATGATGATCAGCTGTCCGCCGAGGCCCAGCAGCGCGAGGGAAGGGCCTTCGACGCCCATGCGCAGGAGGGCCTCGGGGCCGTGGAGGGCCGCGGCGAAGAGGCGCCACCGCTCCAGGGGCGCCTCCACCGAAAAGCGGATGGAGAGGGTCGTCACCACCAGGAACAGCACGCTCAGCACCAGGTTCGAGGCGGGCCCCGCGGCGCTCACGATGGACAGGCCGGTGCGCATGGAGATCTTGCGCGTGAAGTGCTGGGGCTGCACGGGCACGGGCTTGGCCCAGCCGATCATGGGGATGCCCGTGGTCATGCCGATGAGGGGGAACAGGAAGGTGCCGATGGGGTCCATGTGGGCCAGCGGGTTCAGCGTCATGCGCCCCAGGCGGGCGGCGGTGTCGTCGTCCAGCAGATAGGCGGCCGTGGCGTGGCAGGCCTCGTGCACGCTGAGGCTGAACAGCAGCGCCACGTACCCGATGAGGACGGTGGGGATGGAAATGGTGTTGAACATGGGTGCCTATTCTTCGGTGGCGTGGCCTCCGCGTCGGGTCCCGGCGAGGAGGTCAGATGACGATCTTTTCGTGGATGAGGGCCCCTTCCCGGAAGCGTCCCCAGCGCAGGGGGGTGCAATCGATGGTGCGGTATTCGCCGTGGAGGACGAGTTCCGCCAGGCACACGCCCACCGCCGGGCTCTCCATGGCCCCGTGGCCCGAATAGCCCACCTGCATCAGCAGGCCCGGGTGCTCGTCGTGCCAGCCCACGATGGCGTTGTGGTCCGCGGAGCAGGTGTCGTAGAGGCCGCCCCAGCCGCTCTTGAGCTTGCAGACCTCCGTTCCCGGGATGCGCTCCTGCATGGGCATGTTCACCTCCTCCACGTAGTAGTCCGGCTCGAAGGTGGTGTCGAAGCTGTCGGGCTCGTCCTTCCGCGCCTTGCCGATCATCAGGTTGCCGCTCTCGTGCTTGAAGTAGATGCCCTGGTCGATGATGGTCAGGGGGATCTTGTGCCAGCGCTCGTCCTCGTGGGGTTGGACTGGTAAATCGTGTATGACCATCATCGGCTACTGGCTGATGACCGGGCAAACGTCCAAATCCGGCAAGTCTCTGCAGGTGAGGATGCTGTTT
>CAYSXG010000474.1:0-949 GCA_964434895.1 uncultured Solibacteraceae bacterium
GTCTCCTCCTTCGATGCCTTCGCGGAACGGGTGGAGACCTACATCGACGTGGGCGACGACTACGACGCCGACCTGCTGCTCTTCCCCGAGCTGCTGGGCTGCCAGCTCCTGGGCCTCCAGCCCCGGGACCTGACTCCCCCGGTGGCCGTGCGCCGGGTGGCCGAGGACTTCGCCGAGACCTTCGACGGGCTGTTCATGGACCTGGCCAGGACCTACAACCGGATCCTCGTGGCGGGCACCTTCCCCCGCCTCCAGGAGGGCCGCCTCCTCAACGTGGCCAGCATCTTCGTCCCCGGCCATCCGCCGGTGCACCAGCCCAAGCTCCACCTCACGCCGGGGGAGCGCCGCACCTGGGGCTTCGAGGCGGGCCACGAGCTGCACGTCCTGGAGACGGACTTCGGGAAGTTCGGGGTGGCCATCTGCTACGACATCCAGTTCCCGGAGGCGGCCCGGATCCTTTGCGAGTCCGGGGTGGAGCTGCTCCTCGTCCCCTACCTCACGGACGACCGGCGGGGCTACACCCGCGTCACCACCTGCGCCCGGGCCCGGGCCGTGGAGAACCAGGTCTACGTGGCCACCGCGGGCATGGTGGGCAGCCTCCCCCTCATCACGGACCTCACCTCCCAGTGCGCCCAGAGCGGGATCTACACCCCCTGCGACTTCGCCTTCCCCACGGACGGCATCGCCACCGAGGCGGCCCCCAACGCGGAGATGGTGGTGGTGGCGGACCTGGACCTGGCCATCCTGGAGCGCGTGCGGGGCTCGGGCAGCGTGATGAACCACGCGGACGCCGCCAAGGACGGCCTGCACGTCTCCTTCGACGGAAGCCTGGAGGTCCACGTCCTGCCCTGGTCCGAGCCCCACCTGGAGCCGGCCTGATGCCGAGTTTTTCAGCCCGGCGGCGACCACAATAATGAAACCGCTAAGGGCCCTCCGCGGTTACGTTTTT
>CAYSXG010000474.1:959-3151 GCA_964434895.1 uncultured Solibacteraceae bacterium
GGCCGGCTTGTCTGCGCCCCGCTGCCGTCGCGCAGCGCCTCGAGCGCGACCTCGACGCGCGACAGCTCGTCGGCGCCGAAGATCAGCGCGAACGCGGCCCCGCTGGCATCGGCCTTCTTGAACTGGGACTTGAAGCTGCCCAGGCCGTCGGCCGTGGCCGCGTGCATCTGCGCGCGCACGCCGGCATCGCGCAACTGCTTCAGGGCGCGCCACGCCACGGGCCTGGCGGCGCCACCGGGCCCCACCGGGGGGAGGCCTGATGCCGGTTTTGGCAGCTGGACTGCGCGCAAATGAATGAAACCGCGAAGGGCCCTCCGCGTTCACGTTTGATACCCGCGTAGGGGGGTCCTCAGCCCTTGGCCGGCACGCGGCTCATGGCCCACTCCGCCATGGCGGTGATGGTGAGGCTGGGGTTCACGCCGGGATTGGCGGGCAGGATGGAGCCGTCGATGACGAAGAGGCCCGGGTGGCCGTGCACCTGGCAGTCGGTCCCGATGACGCCCTCCTCCGGGCCCGCGCCGAAGGGCACGCCCCCCAGGATGTGGGCGGTCATGGGGATGTTCAGGAGGCTCTCGTTGACGCTGCCCATGGGGATGCCGTCGGTGGCCCGGGCGAAGGCCCGGGTGACCTCGTGGCCCACGTCGAGCTTGGAGGGAATGGGGGCCTCCCCGTCCGGCTCGGAGACCAGGTCCCGCCGGAAGCCCGTGAAGAGGCTGCGCCCGGGCCGCAGCCGGATGCGGTGGTCCTCCCACTGCATCACCAGCAGGATGGTGGTGGCCTGGGCCCAGCCCGGTCGGAGGTGGGTGCGCAGGAAGTCCGCGGGACGGCGCAGGATCCCCCATAGGGACTGGCCCAGGCGGGAAAGGAGGCCCCCGGAGCCGATCATGGGCCCCCCCAGGAAGCGCATGGCCGAGGAGCCGGCGGGATAGCGCACGGGCTCCACGGTGGTGGTGGCGTCCGCCTGGAAGATGGACGTGATGGCGATGCCCTTGGAGTAGTCCACGCCGGAGCCCCGGGCCACGCTGCCCAGGAGGGCCTCGTTGTTGGTGCGGACCCTCTCCCCCAGGCGGCGGGAGATCCCCGGCAAGGACTTCGTGGCGTCCCGGCAGCGGAAGAGGAGCCTCAGGGTGCCCAGGGTCCCGGCGGACACGATGACGTTCCGGGCCCGGAGGGGCTCCCGCTCCGGGTGGAACCAGCCCCCGGAGCCCCGATGGACCACCTCGAAGCGGGCCCCGTCCGCCTGGGGCCCCTCCAGGGGGCGGATATCCCGCACCGTGGTGTCGGGGATCACGAGGGCGCCGGCCTTCTCGGCGAAGTAGAGGTAGTTCTTGGGCAGGGTGTTCTTGGCGTTGTGGGGGCAGCCCACCATGCAGGCGCCGCAGTGCTGGCAGCCGCGCCGCGCGGGGCCCTCGCCGCCGAAGTAGGGGTCCGGCACCTCCAGGCCCTCCTCCCCGGGCCGGCCGAAGAAGGTGCCCGTGCTCACGGGCTGGAAGGTGTGGCCCCGGCCCATGTCCTCGGCGATGCGGCGGAGCACCTGGTCCGCGGGGCTCGTGCGGGGATTCGGGGCCACGCCCAGCATCCGCCTGGCCTCGGCGTAGTGGGGCCGCAGCTCCCGCCCCCAGTCCACCGGCCGCTTCCAGGCCGGGGATTCGAAGGCCTCCTCCGCCGGCTCCATGAGCACGTTGGCGTAGCCCAGGCTCCCGCCGCCCACGCCGCAGCCGTGCAGGGCGAAGACGTCCCGGAAGGGGCTGATCTGCAGGATGCCGCGGCAGCCCAGGCGGGGGGCCCAGAGGTAGCGGCGCAGGTCCCAGGTGCTCTTGGCGAAGTCCTGGTCCCGGAAGCGGCGCCCCCGCTCCAGCACCACCACGGAATAGCCCTTGCGGGCCAGCCGCATGGCGCTGACGCTCCCCCCGAATCCCGAGCCCACGATGAGGTAGTCGTACGTTTCCTGCACAAGGAATCCTAGCGCCCCCGCGGGCCCGGGAGGCCGCCTACCTCGGGTAGGCCGCCGGGGGGCTAAGCTGTCGGGATACATTCACGCTGCACCCCGGAGCCCCCTTCATGTACCCGCTGGATGAACTGGCCGAACGGCGGCTCGTGGTGGTGAGCGGGCAGGGGGGGGTGGGGAAGACCACGCTGGCGGCCCTGCTGGGCCGGGCCGTGGCGGACCGGGACGCGCGGGGCCTGCGGCG
>CAYSXG010000475.1:0-3148 GCA_964434895.1 uncultured Solibacteraceae bacterium
GCTCTGCGCCGTGCACTTGTCGAGCGTCTCCTGGTCCGGCATGCCGAGCAGGCCGGTCCGCCCCTGGAGCGCCTGGAAGTCCGTGTCGAAGCGTGGGTCGCCGTTGTCCTCCGCGTGCCTGATCGTGATCGAGTCGGCGCGCTCCGGCGTGCAGCCCGAGACCGCGGACGAGTTGACGCCGAGCCGCACGTCGAACCTGCAGCTCCGGTTGCGGAGGCCTTCCATGCTGCCCGCGGGGGCGCCCTCCACGCGGCGCCAGACCTCCTGGAGGAGGGCGGGGGTGAGGAGCCCGTTCTTCACCAGGATCTCCGCCAGGGGATCGTGGACGCCGGAGCCCCGGCGGCCCTCGCCTTTCGCCTTGTGTTCCGCCATGGGCTCCTCGGGGCCGGCGCGGCCGGATCCCTCCGAGCATAGCCCAGCGCCTGGACCCGGGACAGGGCGGCGGCCCCGGGGATCCGCCCTTCCACCGCTCCGGGAAGCAGCGTAAAATCAAGGTTTTTCGCGGATCCCCATGCACATCCAGGAACTCATCCTCCGTCTGCAGCGCTTCTGGGCCGATCGCGGCTGCCTCGTCGGCCAGCCCTACGACCTCGAAAAGGGCGCGGGCACCATGAACCCCCTCACCTTCTTCGGCGCCATCGGCCCCAGGCCCTGGAACGTGGCCTACGTGGAGCCCTCGCGCCGCCCCGCGGACGGCCGCTACGGCGAGAACCCCTTCCGCGTCTACAAGCACCTCCAGTTCCAGGTGATCCTCAAGCCCAGCCCCGCCAAGGTCCAGGAGATGTACATCGAGAGCCTGGAGGCCCTGGGCATCGACCTCAGCAAGCACGACCTGCGCTTCGAGGAGGACAACTGGGAGAGCCCCACCCTGGGCGCCTGGGGCGTGGGCTGGCAGGTGGTGCTGGACGGCATGGAGATCAGCCAGTTCACCTACTTCCAGCAGGTGGGCGGCCAGGACTGCCGCCCCGTCAGCGCCGAGCTGACCTACGGCATCGAGCGCATCTGCATGTTCCTGGGCGGCTACGACAACATCTTCGACCTCACCTGGGGCGTGGTGAAGACCGACGACGGGGACCACCCCGTCTCCTACGGCCAGGTGCGCCAGCGGGAGGAGTTCGAGCTCTCCGCCTACTCCTTCGAGCACGCGGACCTGGACCTCCACCGCCGCCTCTTCGAGTCCTTCGAGGCCGAGGGCTGGCGCCTGCTCAAGGAGCACGGCCACTTCCTCTCCGCCTACGAGCAGGCCCTCAAGATGAGCCACACCTTCAACGTGCTGGACGCCCGGGGCTCCGTGAGCACCACCGAGCGCCCCGCCGTCATCAAGCGCGTGCGGGACCTGGCCTGCGCCTGCGCCAAGGCCTACCTCGACCACGAGGGGGCCGCCACCGAAGCCGAGGCCGTCCCCGAGGAGGTGCAGGCGTGAGCGAGACCATGCACGAGACCCGCACCCTCCTCCTGGAAGTGCACTGCGAGGAGATCCCAGCCCGCTTCCTCCAGCCCCTCCACGAGGAGTTCGGCCAGCGCTTCGCCGCCTGGGCCGTGGAGCAGCACCTCGACGTCCACACCCTGGCCTGGGCGCCCCTCTACTCCCCCCGCAAGCTGGCCTGGAAGCTCGAGGGCATCCCCCTCCGCCAGCCGGACCAGACCGAGGTCCAGGTGGGCCCGCCCCAGCGCCTCTGCGCGGACGAGGCCGGCAATCCCACGATCCAGGGCCAGAAATTCGCCGAGAAGTGGGGCGTCGCCTTCGGCGACGTCCGCTTCGAGCAGCCCGCGGGCAAGAAGGAGCCCTGCGCCGTGGTGACGCTCACCCGCGAGGGCCGGGCCACGGCGGACCTGCTTTCGGAGGCCCTGCCCCGCCTCATCGGCTCCCTGCACGTCCCCAAGGCCATGCGCTGGGGCCACTCCAGCTTCGAATTCGTGAGGCCCATCCGCAACCTCCTCTGCCTCTTCGGCGAGGAGGTGGTCCCCTTCGAGGTGGACGGCGTGAGGAGCGCCGCCACCACCTGGGGCCACCGGCTCCACCACCGGGCCGGCGCCGGCCCCGTGGCCGTCGGGGACCCGGCGGCCTACGAGAAGGCCCTGGAGGGGGCGGGGGTGGTGGCCTCCTTCGAGGAACGGCGCCGCCTGCTCTCCGAGCAGCTGGACCGCCTGGCCCGAGAGGTGGAGGGCCGCGTGGTCCGGGACGAGGAGCTGCTCACGGTGCTGGCGGAGATCGTGGAGTTCCCCACCATCGTCCGCGGCGCCTTCCCGGTGGACTTCCTCCAGCTGCCCAAGGAGGTGCTCGTCACCTCCCTCAAGGAGCACCAGAAGTCCTTCTGCATCGAGAACGGGAAGGGCGAGCTGCTGCCCTACTTCCTCGCCGCCGCCAACCGCCCCGTCGACGCGGGCAGCGAGGCCGAGCGGCTGGTGGCCGGGGGCAACGAGTGGGTGCTCAAGGCCCGCCTCTACGATGCCCGCTTCTTCTTCGCCGAGGACCGCAAGGCCCCCCTCGAGGCCCGGCTGGCCAAGCTGGAGCACCTCACCTTCCAGCGGGAGCTGGGCAGCTACGCCGCCAAGTCCGAGCGGCTGGCGGCCCTGGCCCCGGAGCTGGCGGCCCGGCTGGACCTGGACGCCGCCGAGGCCCGCCAGGCGGCCCGTGTCTGCAAGGCAGACCTGCGCACCCTCATGGTCGGGGAATTCCCCGAGCTCCAGGGCGTCATGGGCGGCGAGTACCTCAAGCGCGAAGGGGCCCCCGAGGGCGTGTGGAAGGCCGTGAAGGCCCACTACGAGCCCTCCTCCGCCGAAGCCCCGGTGCCGGGGACGGACCTGGGCTGCCTGGTCTCCCTGGTGGACAAGCTGGACACGGTGGTGGGCTGCTTCGCCGTGGGCATCCTCCCCAGCGGCTCCAAGGACCCCCTGGCCCTGCGCCGGGCGGGCATGGGCATCGTGCGCATCCTCTGGGAACGGGGATGGAGCCTGCGGATCATGGACCTGGTCGCCGCGGCGTGGGCCCAGGTGGAAGCCAAGGCCACCCAGCCCCGGGAGGCCACCTTCGCCGCCCTGGAGGCCTTCTTCCGGGACCGCGCCGCCTACCAGCTGGAGCTGGCGGGCTACGCCGGGGCCGTGCGCCGGGCGGGCCTGGCCACGGGCTTCCAGGACCTGGTGGACC
>CAYSXG010000476.1:0-3143 GCA_964434895.1 uncultured Solibacteraceae bacterium
CTACTTCGAGGCGACCGCGGTGGCCGGGGCGTCGGGGCGGCGGAAGCGGGCCGCGTCGAGGGGGATGCCGGCCTCCACCTTCTCGGCGACGAGCTTCATGTGCCAGGCGCCGTCCTTGGGGGCGATCTCGATGAGGTAGGGGTAGGCGATGCCCTGCACCGTGCGGTAATCGCCTAGGGTGGTGGCGATCTCCAGGTCGCCCTTCTTCTGATGCTCGGTGCGGGTCCATCGCACAGCGAGGTGGCTGCGGGCGTCGAGGTAGACGTTCATGGCCTCTCCGCCCTTCAGCGTCAGCCTCAGCAAGTCCAGCGCGCGGCCATCGCGCAGCTCCTGGCCCAGGAACTCCACCCGGTGGCCCTTGGCGGCGTAGTCCAGCAGGGGCGTGTCGAAGGTGGCGTCCTCGTCCATCTGCGTGGGTTCGGAGGCCGTCAAGGCCTCAGGCGTGGTGCTGAAGGTCACGATGGGGTCCAGCTTGCAGCCGGCATGGCCGTCGAAGGCGTTGAGCTGGGTGGTGCCGAGGATGGAACATTCGCGGCGGTAGGGGCAGGGGCGCTTCTGTTCCACCACCATGGGGATATCGAAGGGCGTGAGGCCGCTGAGCTGGTAATGGATGCGGCGGCTCTGCACCGCCCGCAGCCGGGCGGCGCCCCCGCAGGCCTCCAGGTGCTGGGCGACGAGGGAGGCCGCGTCCGGGGTCTGTGTTGAGGGTGCCTGGGCCAGGAGGGCCGGGCAGAAGAGCAGGGCGATCAGGAGGTGCTGGGGCATGGGGGCTCCGGAGGGCAGGGCTTCGCCGGGGGACGCGGGGTCCTATGGCTGGGCAGGTGAGGGGTGGCTCGCTAAGGGAGCGGAGCGCGTTCAGTGAGTGATTCGCGGCCGCGGAGGAAAAATCACAGGGCGAGAAAATTATTTCGCCCCTTGGCCCGCTAGCCTGAAGACAACCATCCCGGGAGCCGACCCATGATCAGCAAGGACCAGTTCGCCGCCGCCATGCTCCGCGAGTGCGATATCTGCGTGCACCTCTTCTCCAAGCTCGGCCCGGAGGCCATGGACTACCGGCCCTCCCCGGCCCAGCGCTCCACGGTGGAGCTGCTGCGCTACCTCTCCATCTGCGCCACGGCGGGCCTGGACTGCATGGCCGCCGCGGACTGGAAGCGCTTCAGCGAGCATTCGGCCAAGGTGAAGGAGATGGCGGCTGAGGAGTTCCCCGCGGCCATGGCCCGGCAGAAGGCGGCCATCGAGACCTTCTTCGCCGCCACCTCCGAAGAGGCCCTGCGCACCCAGGAGGCTCCCCTACCGGGCGGGCGCGGCCTGATGCCCCTGGGCGCGGCGATCCTGAACGGTCCCTTCAAGTGGCTCAGCGCCTACAAGCTCCAGCTCTTCCTCTACGCCAAAGCCAACGGCGCCGCCATCGGCACCGTCAACGCCTGGGCAGGAATGGACATGGTGCAGCCCTAGGCAGGCCGCGGCCGACACTTCGTCAAAGCCCCTTCTCCAGCGCCTTCACTGATGGTGGGATGGCCCTTTCAGGGGCCCCCATGTTCCTTCGCCGCATCGTCTTCGGGATCTGCCTGGCCGGCCTTGGGAGCGGCCCCCTCTTCGCCCAGGGGAGCGCGCCGCTGCCCGTGGGCGGCTACGTGCAGTTCATGAGCAACTACGTGGGCCGCGGACTTGCCCAGAGCGTGGGCCAGCCCTCGGTGCAGGCGGAGCTGGAGCTCGGCGGACCCGAAGGCCTCTACCTGGACCTGGACGGCACCAGCATCAACTGGATCGACCAGGCCTACCCCGGCGACAGCGTGAGCCTGGAGGTGGATGGGCTCCTAGCCTACCGGCATCGCTTCGCCGGGGATTGGCTGTGGAAGGGAGGCCTGCTGCGCCTCCAGTTCCCGGGCCGATACGTGCAGCAGAACCCGCCCGTGGCCGAGCCGCACACGACGGAGCTCTTCGGCTACCTGGCGTGGAGGGGCTACAGCGCGAGGCTCAACGTCGCCATCAGCGAGGCCTTCGGCACGCCGGATTCCAAGGGCTCCTGGTACCTGGACACCATCGCCTCGCAGCCCGTGGGTGATTGGGTGCTGCTGGCGCACCTGGGGCGCAAACAGTCCCTTGGGAATAACCCAAGCTCCGGCCTGCCCAACAGCCGCTTCTCCTACACCGACTACAAGCTATCGGTGGAGTGGATGGCGCGGCCCGACCTGAGCCTCGCACTGGCCGAGACCTGGACGAACGGGAACCCGGCCTACTACACCCTCAATGGCTACAACGTGGGCGGGCACCACGTCTGGGTGGCCCTGAAGAAGAGCTTCTGATCGGACGCTAGACTGCTTCCATGCGCCTCCGCCCCGCCGCCCTCCTGCTCCTTGCGTCCATGGCCTTCGCGGGAAACCCTTCCGAGTGGTCGAGACCCTGCCCGGCGCGCCATCTGGCCGGGCCCGTCTACTTCGTCGGCACGGAGGAGTTGGGCTGCTACCTGATCAAGGGTTCGAAGGGCGACGTCCTGATCAACACAGGCCTGGCGGATTCGCCGCCGCTCATTGCGGCGGGCATCCGGAGCCTAGGCTTCGACCCCAAGGACGTCCGTGTCCTGCTCACCAACCAGGCCCACTTCGACCATGTGGGCGGCTTCGCGGAGATGCAGCGGCTGACCGGCGCGAAGATCTACGCCACCGCGGGCGACGCACCCCTGCTCGAGAGCGGAGGCGAGGCCGACCCCGGCGGCCTGGGGCGCTTCACGCCGGTGAAGGTGGACCGCGTGCTCGAGGACGGGAAGGTGATCCGCCTGGGCAATCTTTCGATCCGAGTGATCTCCACCCCCGGACACACGCCGGGCAGCGCGAGCTACGAGCTGACCTACGGGGGATTGGATACGGAAGGCACGATGCTCTTCGTGAACCTGCCCACGGTGGTGATGCCCTTGAAGAACGCCAAGTACCCGGGCATCTGCGCGGACCTGCGCCGGAGCTTCGCGCGGCTCAAGGCCCTGCATCCGGATCTCGGGGTCGCGGCCCATGTCTCCCAGTGCGGCCTGCTGGCCAAGATGAAGACGGGCAACCTCAGCGACCCCGCGGGCTACGCCAAGGCCGTCGCGGACTGCGAAGCGGACTTCGAGGCCAAGGTGAAGGCCGAGCTGCCCGACTCCACAACGC
>CAYSXG010000477.1:0-988 GCA_964434895.1 uncultured Solibacteraceae bacterium
CCCAGGTGCCCCCGCCCCCCCTTACGGAGGGCATCTACCCCTGCACCTCCTGCCACGACGGCAGGACGGTGAAGATCAACCTTCAGCGGAGGCCCCTCAAGGAAATGCACGACGAGATCCAGCTCCGGCACGGGGGGGAAAGCCGCTGGTGCCTGGACTGCCACGACGCCCAGAACCGGGACCGGCTGCGGCTGGTGAACGGGGATTTCATCGAGTTCTCCGCCTCCTACCTGCTCTGCGGCCAGTGCCACGGCGACAAGTTCAGGGATTGGAAGGTGGGGGTCCACGGCCGGCGCACGGGCCACTGGAACGGGCCCAAGACCTACCAGCTCTGCGTCCACTGCCACAACCCCCACGCCCCTCGCTTCCAGCCCATCAAGCCGATGCCGGCGCCGGCCCGGCCCCGGCCCGTGGCTTGGGGATCCCCCGCCTCGGGGGTCCGGCCGGGAGGCTCGCCATGAGCGCGGCGCGCAAGGGGTCCAGCCGAAGGGCCTTCGTCGGCACCGCCGTGGCGGCCATGGCCGGGGCCCTGGCGGGCTGCGGAAAGCTGTCCATGGAGGCCTTCCTTCAGCGCCATTTCCGGGAGCTCTCCCAGGAGGAGCTCCGCAAGGTCATTGCCCGCCTGGAGCGGGACTACCGCCGGCGCTACGGGCGCGAGGTGAGGGTGGGCCACGAACCGGCCATGGCCGGCGTGGTCTACGGTTACGCCCTGGACCTCTCCCGCTGCGTGGGATGCCGCCGCTGCGTCCACGCCTGCGTCCAGGAGAACAACCCGAGCCGGGACCCGGAGCTGCAGTGGATCCGCGTGCTCCAGATGGACAAGGAGGAGGGGGTCGACATCCGGCACGCGGACCCCTACTACGCCCCGGAGGAAGTGCCCGTGGAAGGGCATTTCTACATGCCGGTCCAGTGCCACCAGTGCCGCAACGCCCCTTGCGTGAAGGTGTGTCCCGTGCATGCCACGTGGCAGGAAACGGATGGCATCACG
>CAYSXG010000477.1:998-3133 GCA_964434895.1 uncultured Solibacteraceae bacterium
CGGCCACACCCCCCTGGCTGGGGGTTGTGCCCGGGGGGGGGCCCCGGCCAGGAGCGGGGCGGCGTCGTGGTGGTGGAATACGACTGGCGCCGCGGCGGCCCCTACTGACTGGCCCCCCCCCCCGACGGGGCCCGCCACTTCAATTGGGCGGGGCCGCAGGTGCCGGCCGGGGACCTCAACCCCGACACCCACTACCTGGGCAACCGTCCCCGTCCCGCCGGGGTGGTGGAGAAGTGCACCTTCTGCATCCAGAGGGTGCGGAAGGGGCTCTACCCGGCCTGCGTGGAGGTCTGCCCCACCGGGTCGCGGAAATTCGGCAACCTCCTCGACCCGGCCAGCGAGATCCGCTACGTGCTGGAGCACAAGCGGGTCTTCCTCTTCAAGGAGGACCTGAACACCAAGCCGAAATTCTTCTACTTCTACGGGGTATGAGGCCATGGAGATGCTGCGCCGCTTCGGGCGTTTCACGGCGGATTCGGCGCGGCTGGTCCTGAGGGGCAACCGCTACTACGCCCTCTGGGTGGCCTTCCTGGTGCTGCTGATGGCGGCGGGGGCGGGCGCCTACGGTGGGCAGCTGCGCCACGGCCTGGCGGTGACGAACATGCGGGACCAGGTCTCCTGGGGCTTCTACATCGGCAACTTCACCTTCCTCGTGGGGGTGGCCGCTGCGGCCATCATGCTGGTGATCCCGGCCTACGTCTACGACTGGGAGCCCATCAAGGAGATCACGATCCTGGGCGAGATGCTGGCCATCAGCGCCCTGGTGATGTGCCTGGGCTTCGTCCTGGTGGACATCGGCCGCCCGGACCGCTTCTGGCACATCCTTCCCCTGGTGGGCCGGCTGAACTTCCCCCATTCCCTGCTGGCCTGGGACGTGGTGGTCCTCAACCTCTACCTGCTCCTCAACTGGTTCGTGGTGACCTACCTGCTCTACTGCGCCTACGCGCGCAGGCCCTATCGGAAGGCCCTGGTGCTGCCCCTGGTGCTCTTCTCCATCCCGCTGGCCGTGGGCATCCACACGGTGACCGCCTACCTCTACAACGGGCTGGCGGCCCGGCCCTTCTGGAATTCGGCCATCCTGGCCCCCCGCTTCCTGGCCTCGGCCTTCTGCTCGGGGCCGGCGATCCTGCTGGTGCTGCTCCAGGTGCTCCGGAGGACGACGGAGCTGCGGATCCAGGACGAGGCCATCTTCAAGGTGGCCGAACTCATGGCCTACGCCATGGGCTTCAACCTCTTCCTGACGGCGGCGGAGGCCTTCAAGGAGTTCTATTCCGGCACCGAGCACCTGGTCTACATCCGCTACCTCTTCTTCGGCCTGGAAGGCCACCGCGCCCTCGTTCCCTACGCCTGGTCCTCCGTGGCCTGCGGGGTGGCGGCCTTCCTGCTCTTCCTGGTGCCCGCCACGCGCCGGCGCTGGATCACGCTGAACCTGGGCTGCCTCCTGATCTACGCCAGCGTCTACATCGAAAAGGGCATGGGCCTCATCATCCCGGGCCTCACGCCGGACGCCCTGGGGGAGGTCTACGAATACCGGCCCTCCCTTTCGGAGGTGCTGGTGGCCGCCGGGATCTTCGCCTCGGGTTTCCTGGTATTTACCCTGATGCTCAAGGTGGCGGTCCCCATCCTGCTCGGGCGCTTCGCCCGGGGCACCCGTCCGCCGGGCCTTCGGGAAGGGCGATGAAGGGATTCGCGACAAGGTTCATGGAGGGGGTCGGGGCTGCCGATGGGGAGCTGCTTCCCACGGGACCCGGAGCCATGCCTTCCCTTCGCACCTTGTTCGGCGCCTTCCTCCTGCTGCCGGCCCCCGGGGCGGAGGCCCAGCAGGCGGCCCCGGAGCGCCCCCAGCTCCAGCTCCTGGAGACCGCCAGCCAGGAGGGCTTCCCCCTGGAGCGCCCCTTCCTGGACCGGGGCAGCCACCCCCTCCAGGCCGCGGGGGTCTACCTGCGGGTCCGGAACGGGGCCAAGCTCTACGCCCTCTGCCTCTACGTGGACATCCCCCTGCTCGTGGTCCTCACCCGCGGCAAGCCCCGCACCCCCGAATCCCTGGCGGCCCTGCTGGTGGGGGGCAAGGTGCCCCCCGCCTTCATCTCGCGCTTCGTCCACACGTACATGAAGCCCTTGTACGCGGCCAAACC
>CAYSXG010000478.1:0-3118 GCA_964434895.1 uncultured Solibacteraceae bacterium
TGCCTTCGTGGAGCACCATGCCGCCGATGAGCTGCACGTCGAAGTGGCGCATCTTCAGGACGCGGCGGGAGGCCTCCCGGCAGACCGCGAAGGCCTCCGGCAGGATGTCGTCCAGGGCGGCGCCCTGGGCCAGGCGCTCCTTGAAGGCGGGCGTCCTGGCCTTCAGGTCCTCGTCGCTGAGGGCGCGGATCTGGGGCTCCAGGGCGTTGATCTGCTGAACCTTCCCCCAAAGCCGCTTGAGCTCGCGATCATTCTTGGAACCGATGAGTTTCTTGAGAAGGTTGTCGATCATGCGTCGTCCGGTCCGCGGGAGAGGCCGCGTAAACCATCAAGTGTAGCGCCGGGGAAGGAGGTTTCCCAGCGCGGATCCCGGCCGCCCCCCCCTGCCCCAAGCGCTTGTCCTTGAGCTTCTTAGCCCCGTCGGGCAGACTGGAGCTTTGGTTTCAGGAGAGCCCATGGCCATCGAACGCACCTTCGCCATCGTCAAGCCCGACGCCGTCCAGGACGGCCACACCGGGGAGATCATCGACGCCATCCTGAAGAGCGGCCTGGCCATCAACGCCATGAAGCTGGTGCGCCTGACGCCGGCCCTCTGCAAGGGCTTCTACCACGAGCACGTGGGCAAGGGCTTCTACCAGGAGCTCGAGGACTTCATGACCGAGGGGCCCGTGGTCATCATGACCCTGGAAGGCGAAAACGCCATCCTGCGCTGGCGCGACCTCATGGGCGCCACCAACCCCGAGAAGGCAGCCGAGGGCACCCTGCGCAAGCGCTTCGGCGCCAACATCGGACGCAACGCCACCCACGGCTCCGACGCCCCCGCCAGCGCCGCCTTCGAAGTGGCCTACTTCTTCAACGCCTTCGAGCAGATGTAAGCGACCGCCGGGTGACGAAGGGCGCGCTGGGGGCGCGCCCGAAGTCGGGACCCGGCGAGGAGCTTACGCCACGAGACCGCCGGGTGACGAAGCGGAGTCCGAAGGACTCCTCGAAGTCGGGACCCGGCGAGGGTGGCTCCGCCTCCGTGAGCGAGCGGGAGCCCCGCGATGCGAGGAGCTTATGCCACGAGACCGCCGGGTGACGAAGGGCGAAGCGCTTAATGCGCGATGTTGATCAGCGCAGGAAATTCATGCACTACGGGTGAGCATGAACCAGAATTAATGAGGGAAAGGTTCATTTCGAACGTGGCCCCGACCACGATCCCCTTGGACGCCAGCCATTCCGGCGTCGTATCCCCCGATGGGTTGCCCACGAGGACCGAATCGGACTTCGGGTTGTAGAATCCAGCCCGTGGTTGTGCCCCCGCGAAGGTCGCGTTGAAGATCATCTGACAACCGTTCGGACCGACCCTGAGCTCCGTTATTTCCGCGGATCCGGGATAGTTCGAGTAGGTGCACGGCCCCCCCGCGGGTGAATAGGTTCCCCCACACGAAAGGGGAATGACGATCAGGACGAAAAGCCAAGTAAGACCGAGGAGTCGCTTGGGTCCGATGGGGGCCATGGATGCTCCGGATTACGGGTCGAGAGGTTCGAGTCTATCGTGCCCGCCGTCGAGGGGCCTTACCCCCCAGGCGCAAGCCGGCCCACCGGCCTTCGGGCCACGAAGGCCTCCAGGTCTCGGGACATGGCCTGGACGGCGGCGGCGTTCCGGGCGTCCCCCACGAAGGTGAGGCACAGGAAGGCCTCCACCAGGGCCGGATCGTGGACGGCCTCCCAGGGCTCGTCGCCGTGGCGCCACCACAGGGTCCCTCCCGGATCGAAGAGGTAGTCCAGCCGGTCCCCCCGCCTCAGAGGACGGTCCACCCGTCGCAGGAAGTCCTGGATGGAAGGGCGCTGGGGGTCGAAGCGCCCCCCCGGCCAGAAGAGCCGGAACTGCTCCAGGAAGGTGTCCCGCCGCCGGGCGGCGCTGATCTCCCGGCGAAAGGCCAGGCGGGAGCCGGACCAGCCCCGCCCCTCCCGGATCCACGCGAGGGGGGGTATCCCGCCCCGGCGCGCCAGCCCCTCCGGGTCCACGAAGTAGGCCACACGAAGGTACTCGGCCCCCCAGCGGGTAACGACGGCGGCGGAGAAGCACTGGAGGGTGGGGGCCTCCTTCACCGGGTGCGCCCAGGCGGAATCGGAGGGCGCGTCGCCGGCCCCGCAGAGGCCGGCGACGAGGACCCAGGGGCAGAGGCGCGGCATGCCCCATCCTGCCATAGGGACTCAGCCCTGCCTTACCGCCGCGATGGCCGCCTGGCAGATGCGCTTCACGCTGGCCAGGAGGTCCAGGCCCTCCAAGGACTTCTCGTCCACCCAGCGCCCCCCCGGTGGAGGGGGCGGCGCCCCTTCCTCCGTGGACCGCGTGCGCAGCAGGTAGGTGAGGTAGACCCGCTGCTGACCCTCCAGGCCCTCCAAGCGAAGGCACCAGGGGGTGGGCAGGCGGGAGGTGCGCTCGTCGAACACCACCGGGAGCTTGGAGGAATCCACCACGCGATAGGGGATCTTCCAGCCCTCGTTGATCTGCGCCTGGAGCAGGGCCTGGGGCAGGAAACCCGGGGCCCAGGGGGCCTGGGGCGGCATCAGGATCCCCCGGTGGGGGCTGTGCTGGCACGGCACCAGCAGCACCTGAGGCTCCGCCTGGCCGTGCACCAGCACGCCCTCCACGAAGGTGGTGAGGTGGACGGTGGCGTCGGCCATCAGCGACCGCCCGTGGCGACCAGCACCCCGAGCATCCGGTCCCGGGCGACGGAGACCGCCTCCACGGTGGCATCGGGAGCGAGCTTCTGGACCTCCTTGGTGCGGCGGTCCCGCAGCTCCACGATCCCCTCCTTCAGGCCCTTGGAGCCCACCATGAGGCGGAGCGGGAAGCCCAGGAGGTCCGCGTCCTTGAACTTGGCGCCGGGGCTGAGGCCCTCCCGCTCGTCGTGGAGCACCTCGAAGCCCGCGGCCTCCAGCTCCTTTTCCAGGCGGTCCGCCGTGGCGGCCACCTCCTCGTTGGCGGGGTCCAGGTTGAGCAGGTGGACCTGGTAGGGGGCGATGGGCCAGGGCCAGATGATGCCGTCGGCGTCGTAGTTCTGTTCGATGCCCGCGGCGATCGTGCGGGTGACGCCGATGCCGTAGCAGCCCATCACCATCGGCTTTT
>CAYSXG010000479.1:0-3116 GCA_964434895.1 uncultured Solibacteraceae bacterium
GACATCTCCGGCACCTTCAACTTCGGCTACGCCGCCTACGTGCGCTTCTACCAGCAGGGCGCGGCGGTGGACGGGGCCTCGTGGCAGAACTTCCACGACCTGGTGCCCCGCACCTTCGCGGGCAGCCTCGACGGCCGGGTGCTTCGGGGCACCTGGACCGGGGCCGACGGCACCCACGGCCGCTTCGCCATCACCTTCGCGCCGGATGCCTCCTCCTTCTCCGGCACCTGGGGTCTGAACGACGCCGAGACGGGCAACGCCTGGGGCGGGAGCCGGACCGGGGACATCAGCGTCAGCCTCCGGCCCGACACGGCCCAGCTCAAGCCCGGGGCCACCCTGGCGTTTACGGCCCTAGTCGCCGGCAGCCCCAACAAGGGCATCGCCTGGACCGTGAGCGGGGGGACCCTCACGCCCGACGGCCTCTACACGGCCCCGAAGACACCCGGCGTCTACACCGTCACCGCCGCCAGCACCGCCGCCCCCGCGGCCACCGCCACCTGCACCCTGACGGTCAGCGCCGATGGCATCGCGGATGTTTCGGGCAGCTACGTCTATGGCTACGCCGCCAACATCCGGATCTTCCAGAAGGGCACCCAGATCGAAGGGGACTGGTGGCAGAATTTTAACGACTTCCCGGCCCGCACCTTCACCGGCACCCTGGACGGCCTCAGGGCCACCGGCACCTGGACGGACCGAGCGGGTGGTAGCGGCAGTTTCGCCTTCACCTTCCCCATCGACGCATCGACCTTCGACGCGGTGTGGAGCACCGGCAGCGGCCCCTTGGGCAACGGTTTTCGCGCCTACCGCACACCCGGCGTGAGCCTGCGCCTAAAACCCACCGACGTGCTGCTCCGGACCGGCGAAGCCATGACCTTCGAGGTCCTGGTGGCCGGCACCTACAACAAGGCCCTGACCTGGTCCACCACCTACGGCTTCGTCTCCTCCACGGGCCTTTTCACCGCCCCCTCCCTGCCGGGCTCGGGGACGGTGACCGTCGCCAGCCAGGCGGATCCCACCCAAGTGGCCACGGCCCGGGTGGCCGCCTCCCAGGACGGCCTGCTGCATATGACGGGAGTGTGGGATTCCCCGCCGAATGCGGGCCTGTTGCTCTTCCAGAGCGGCAATGCCGTGCTGGGCTACTGCCGCTGGGCGGACTGGAACCTGGACGGCACCGTGGACGGCCTCACCGTCACCGGCACCTGGCAGTCCAACGCCGATGCCACCAAGTTCGGGCGCTTCATATACCACGTCGCGCCGGACGGCGCCTCCTTCACGGGTACTTGGGGCAATGGGAGTGCTGATTCCACCTATCGGTGGGATGGCGCGCTCCATCCGGGTCAAGCCGACGTCTTCCTGCGCCCCATGAAGCCGAGCCTGGTGGAAGGCCGCAGCCTGCCCTTCCAGGGCTACGTCGTGGGCTCGGATAACGCGGGCCTGCTGTGGTCCGCCACCGCGGGCACCGTCTCCGCCGACGGCTTGTTCACGGCCCCGGCCCAGCCCGGCTCCCTCACGGTCACGGTGCGGGCCGCCGCGGATCCCTCCAAGACCCTCTCCACCCCCGTGGCGGTCCTTCCGGACCTCACGGTCAGCCCCGCCACGGTCACCCTGGCCCCGGGCACCCGCCAAAAATTCACCGCCCAGGTCTTCGCGTCCAGCGACCAATCCGTGACCTGGGAGCTGCCGGAGACCGGCAGCGGCAGCATCGCTCCGGATGGCACCTACACGGCGCCGGCTTCCATCCCCGGGCAGAGCGCGGTGTTCACCGTGGTGGCCCGCCTCAAGTCCGATCCCACCAAGACCGCCACCGCCAAGGCCCTGGTGGTGGACTTGGATCCCACGCCCTCCTTGGTGGGCCGCTGGACCTTCGAGGAGGGCGCGGGTTCCCTCGTCGCGGACGTGACCGGCCACGGCCTGAACGGCACCCTGCGGGGCGGCGTGTCCTGGATCCCGGGCCGTCTGGGCCAAGGGAAGGCCCTGAGCTTCGACGATCCCGCCTCCGTCCTGGAGGTCCCCCCGGACGCCCAGCTCAACACGCCCAGCCTCAGCCTGGCCTTCTGGGCCTACCTGGCGCAGGATCCGGATTGCAGCGCGGCCGATAACTGGCGCAGCCTCTTCCACAAGGGCGAGATGCGCAACACCGTTGGGGGCTTCGACATCAACCTGGCGGAAAACCACGCCCTTGTCTGGGACGCATGGAACGGTCCCACGGATACCTGGTGGCCCCAGGGCCTCCTGCTTCCGGTGGGGCGTTGGACCCACGTGGTCTTCACCTACGACGCCGCCACGGGCACCAAGCAGGCCTTTTTGGACGGCGTCCTGAAGGACACCCGCCAGGTGGCCCCGGCGCCGCTGGGCTTCAACGACAAACCCCTCGTGATCAACTGGGCCTCCGCCTCCCGCTGCCCGGACAATACGGGAGGCCACTTCGACGGGGCCCTGGACGATATCCGCATCTACAGCCGCGCCCTGACCCCCGCGGAGGTATTGTCCATCTTCGTGCCGGTGGTGCTGAGCCCCGGCGAAGTAGCGCTGAAACCCGGAGCGAAGGTCCCCTTCACGGCCAGCCGTCAGGACGGACGCCCCTCCACCCTCACCTGGGGCACCGACGGCGGATCCATCGACGCCAGCGGCCTGCTGACGGCCCCTGACCAGCCGGGCAGCTACCTCGTCAGCGCCAGCAGTTCCCTGGATCCCGCCAACCCCGGACAGGCCCGGGTCCGGGTCCGGGACTTCGACGCCGCCGACGAGTTCTCCGTCGCCCAGAACGTCTCCGGGGCCTGGTCCTACGGCTGGAGTCCGAGCCTGGGGGGCGCCTTCACAAGCTTCTCCACCTCCGGGACGAACGGCCAGGGCGTTGACTACTGGATCGCCCCGGAGCGGGCTCCGGCGCTGAGCGTCTCCCACAACGGGACCCCCAACGTCGTCCCCTACTGGCAGGGGCGCTTCCTACCCAACCAGCTCAACATGCACCCGGGCCCCGGGGGCGAGTACTCCATCGTCCGCTGGACGGCTCCGGAGGCCGGCCTCTACGAGGTCGCCGCGGCCTTCACGGGCCAGGACTCCCAGCCCACCACCACGGACGTTCACGTCCTGCTGAACGGGGTCTCCAAATTCGA
>CAYSXG010000480.1:0-3116 GCA_964434895.1 uncultured Solibacteraceae bacterium
AGCCTAGGGCTAACCTCAGGATGCTGAAAATAACTTGCCTCAAAGGCAGACTACCATCGTTAAGGTAGAAATGATCCCCGAAAAACCGGCGAATATGCAGGGGATGGGCGGACCAAGGACCCCACCCACGCAGGTAGTCCAACGTCACCTCGGGATCACTTTCCCCCCCGAAGGCGGAAATGGGGCAACCCAGGGGCTCCCCCAGGGGAGAACAGTAGGTGTCCGCCAAGGCGAAGTCGGCCTTCAGCCCGGGCATAAGCAATTGCATCAGCTCGGTTTCCTTCAGGACATTCCCCTCGGTGCCTCCGAGACGGTGCAGCTCTTGGGTGAAGGCCTCGTCGCTCAGCAGGTGGCGGGGCTCCTTCTGGGTGATGACGTGGGGGGGGCGGCAGGCGGAGACGAAGAGATGCACGGGACCAGGCAGGCCGCGGCGCTCGATCTCCCGCACCAGTTCGAAGCTCACGAGGGAGCCCAGGCTGTGGCCGAACAGTGCGTAGGGCTTGTCGAAGGGCAGGACCTCCACCAGCCGGGACACCAGCGGTCCCATCTGGTCGTAGGGCCTCTCCGCGAGGCGCCTTTCGCGGCCCGGCATCAGGACCGGAGCCACGTCCACCCAGGCCGGGCTCGAGGCCTGCCAATCCCGGTAGACCCCCGGCCCACCCCCTGCGTAAGGGAAGCAAAACAGGCGCAGTAGGGCCTTCGGCTTGGCGCCAAAACTCTGGATCCAGACTTCCGGTTCATCCGCCCCGGAGGGCCGTTTTTGGGTTTCCTGGTGCATGGGGACTTCTTTGATCGTGGGGGGGGCCGCCCAATGTGGACGGCCCCCCTTTGAGGTGGTGGGCCCGGAGGCCTGGATCTAGACCTGCTGGAGGTTCGAGATGGCCTGGGCCATGGTTTCGGCGTCCACGCTGCCGACCAGGGTCTCCACCACGGCCTGGGTCACGCCTTCTACCGTCGGGTTCTTGTAGAAGGACGCCACGGAAAGTTCGATCTCGAACATCTCGCGGATTCGGGCAGTCAGCTGGATGGCCACGAGGGAGTGGCCTCCGAGATCCATGAAATTATCGTGGACACCCACCTCCTCGATGCCCAGGAGGGACTGCCAGATGGCGGCGATGCTTTCCTCCAGGGGGTTCCGAGGGGCGACAAAGGGCGTGGAGAGGCTGGGGCGAGGGTACCGGGTCGCGAGGCTCCCCTCCTCCTTCGGCGCCTCCGCCTGGGCGTTCCGAGCGTCCTGGGCCTCTTCCAGGGCGGTCTCGAGGTCCTTGGTGGCGACCACCACCTGGGGAACGCCCGGGAGGGAGAGAACGCGGCGGAACACCTCCATCCCCTCCTTCGCACTGATGAAGGGGGAGGCCTTGGCAGCCACGGCGATGGGCCCGCCGGACTTCAGTTCCGCGGAGGGGTCCTGCACGTTGGCCACCCGCTTCATGCCGTAGCCGTCGATGCGGGCCAGCTCCTCGCCCTGCTCGTCCATCAGGACGAGGTCGAAGCTCAGGAACTCGTCGGTGTCCGTGGCCGCCGGCTGGAAGCGGGCATAGCTATGCATCCGCGGGGTGAGGGGACGGTTGACGCGCATCCGATTGTAAGCGAAGGGCAGGTACGAGGCGCCCTTGCTGGCGAACTGCACGGCGAAGGAGGTCGCCGCGTCCAGGAGGGCCGGATGCAAGCCGAACGGCCCGATGTCCGCGAGGTAGGCCTCAGGGAGGGAGAGGGTCGCCATGGCTTCGTTATTGCCCTGCACGATGGACACGAGGTTGTTCCAGCGCTGGCCGCACTGCACGAGAGGCTGGAGGATGACCCTGCTTTCCGTCTCGCCCTCGGCCTTGGTCTCCGGCATGGAGGAGGCGTGGAGGGTCGGGCAGCGCCCGAGGATCCCCTGGAGGTCCAGCTTTTCGGGGGTGTAGCCCGCGGGCCGCGCGATCTTCCCCACGGCGTGGGTCTGCCACTGGCCGTTAGGCAGCAGGCTCTTGATTTCGAAATCGGATACCCCTTCGTGGTCCTTCAGGGCCACCCGAAGCTCCCGCCGCTCCTGCGCGTCCATCATGAGCGCGCCCATGAAGACGACGTCCCGGATCTCGGCCTGGGCCTCGCCGGTCCCGTAGAGGAAGGCGGAGCGCACGAGTTCCACGTAGGAAGTCCCCACCATGGTCGGCATCCCCCGCAGGAAATGCTCGCCGACCACCCAGTGCTTCTGGGGGTCCAGGTAGGCGACGTAGTTCAGCTCCTCGCCCTTGCGGAACCGGGCGGCGAAAACCGGATGCTGGACCTCTTCGTACTCGAGGCGCGGGTCGCCCTGGCTGGCGCCGCCGGGGGTAAAGGCGGCCATGCCGATCCCGTCCCAACGATCGTAGTCGATGGCAAGGGGGGCCACCGGGCTGCGGTGACGGCCCGAATTCACGAAGGCGCCGATGAAGGAGTTGGCGGAGGAGTAGTCGGACTGCCCCTTGAAGCCGATGAACCCGATCAAGGAGGAGCAGATCACAAAGAAGTCCAGCGGCTCATTCTGAAGGACCTGGTCGAGCACCAGGGTGCCCGCCACCTTCGGGGAAAGCACCTGGTTCGCGGCCTCCCGCGTCTTGAGCTCGATGATGCCCTGTCCCGGCACACCCGCGGCGTTGATGACCCCGCGGATGGGTCCGAATTCCTGCTTAGCCCGGGCGACCACCTGCTCCATCTGTCGCAAGTCGGCCACGTCGGCGGCCATCACAAGGACCCGCGCCCCCTGCTCCTCCAAGCGGAGGATGCTCAGGATCTTGGCGCTGGTGCCGTCCTGCTCGCCGCGGGTCCGCAGCCAGCGGCTCCAGTCCTCACGCGGGGGAAGGCCCGAACGGGTGACCAGGACCAGGTCGGCGCGCACCGCCGTGGCGAGGTGCTCGGCGAAGGCGAGGCCCACCCCCCCCAGGCCCCCCGTAATCAGGTACACGCCCTTCTCTCGGAGCGCGGGATGCTCCTGGGCCGTGGCTTCCACATGCACCGGCTCGAAGGTCTGGACCCATCGCCATCCCCGGCGGTAGGCCACGACCTCGTCCTTCGTACCGCCCAAAGACTCCCCGATCAGGGACCGGGTGAGCTCGCCCCAAGCGGAAGAGCCCTCCGCCTCGGGAAGCTGGACG
>CAYSXG010000481.1:0-3107 GCA_964434895.1 uncultured Solibacteraceae bacterium
TCCGAGGCCGTGGGGATGCTCACAAGAAGGGGATGTGGATGGGCATTCTTCGACAGGAGGGGGGGACAGGGCAAGGTTTTTGTCTTAGCGGCGGCGGTGCAGCTCCTCGGCGGGGACCGGGGCGGGCTTGAAGGCCAGGGACAGGTCCGGATCCGGGGACTTGGGCACCACGTCGCAGACGAAGCCGATGAGCTGGATGTCCGGGGACTCGATGGTGGTGACGTTGTTCACCGTCTTGAGGGTCTCGGTCTTGTCCTCGTGGCGGAAGGAGGCGCTGACGGAGCAGAAGGCGAAGCTCACCTTGAGCTTGGCCTCGATCAGCTTCTTGAGCATCTGCCGCTCCTCGTCGCTGAACTGGCCGTGGATCTTGATGCCCCGCGCCAGGATGGCCCGCACCGGGACCAGGGGCATGAGGGGCAGCTCGTTGGGGCCCTTGTCCACGTACTTGGCGAGGTCCCCCTCGGCCACGCGGGAGCGGCTCCCCACGGTGGGATTGAAGCGCCAGGACTTGCTCTTGAAGACCAGGCCCTCCATCCAGGGGCGGTAGATGTTCACGGCCTTCACCTGCATCTCGATGCTGAGGCCCTTGGTGGTCACCTTGGAGCGCTCCTCGGTGTTGCGCATGGTGCCGGAGACGCTCACGCTCACCAGGCCCGCGTCGTACTTGGCGAAGAAGCCGATCTCCCGCTCGGAGAACTTGTAGGAGGAATCCTTGTCCTTGTCCGAGACCCGGTAGGTGACCCAGCCCTCGTCCTTGCCCCAATCGGCGTACTGGGGATAGGTCCAGGTCTTGTAGTGGCCGGTCTTGCCGTCGGCGGCGAAGGCGTACTGGTTGTTGAGGCGGGTCCGCAGGCCGTCCCACCAGAAGCCGGGGTCCTTGGCGTTGAGCTCCTGGATCTTCTCCTGGGCGGATTCGATCTCCTGCTTGAAGCCCTGGGCGCTCCAGGCGCTCAGGGCGTTGTTGAGCTTGGACTGGTAGCCGTTCAGCAGGGCCGGTGGGGTGCCGTTGGCCTTGGCCCCCTCGTAGGCCACCACCGCGTCCACCCACTTGGACTGGCGGTCCAGGTAGGCCTGCATCTTGGGGCTGGCGTCCGAGGTCAGGTCCATGAGGGCCTGGAGCTTCTGCCGCTCCTCGGCGGGGAGGCTGAAGTCAGGCTGCTCCTTGAAGGCGAAGATGTACTCGTAGACGCCGGGGACGGTGAGGGTGCCGGGCGTGTAGAAGGGGGCGGGCGCCAGCACGTCGTTGAGCAGGCGGGACATGAGGAAGTCGTCGTCGGGATTGGCCTTGGGGTTCAGGTTGGGGTCGAAGCGGATGCCGGGATTGGCCAGGGTCAGGTAGCTGGTGGTCCCGCCCTTGCCCTCGGGGGCGAAGATCTTCCGGAGCTTGAGGTACATCTGCTGGACGTACTGGGCGCTGTCCCCGGAGGCCTGGGCGCTGAGGGGGGCGCCGCCCGCCACGAGGCCCAGCGCGAGAAGGACGGGGGGGGTCCTGCGGTGCATGGAGCTGCCTCCGGAAGGGGTGGGCGGAACTGGGCGGGGATGAGGAGGGTATTCTTGGGCGCGGTCGGATCTCGAGACAAGTGAATTCTTTGGCGTCGGGAAAGCCTCCCGGGATGGACGCTTATTTCCTTGCCCTGGACGGGGGGGGGCCCTAGGTTGATTTTCGTGCCTCCCTCCTTTGGCGGGTCCATGTCCCCATTCCGATGCCTGCCTTCCCTGCTGCTGCTGGCCCTCCTGGCCTGCGGGGGAGGGCGTCCTTCGGTCCAGGGTCCCGGACCGGCTCCGGCCCCGCATTCCGCCTCGCCCTCCATCCTTCAGCAGCCCCAGTCCTTGGAAGCCGTGCCCGGGGGTCAGGCGGACTTCCAGGTGGTGGCCCAGGGGGGGGCCCCCCTGGCTTACCAGTGTTACAAGGCGGGGGTGGCCCTTCCCGGGGCCACCGCCGATGTGCTCCGCCTCAACGAGCTCCGCCTGGAGGACGAGGGGGACTACCAGGTCCTGGTCTCGAACCCCGCCGGCGAGGTCCGGAGCGAGGCGGTTCGCCTGGCCCTGCGCCGGCCCCCGGCCTTCGTCCTCCTTCCGGAGGGGGTGACGGCCAACGAGGATTCGGAGGTGCGGCTGGGGGCCGAGGCCGAGGGCTATCCGGCCCCGGACTACCAGTGGTTCCGGGACGACCGGCCCATCGATGGCGCCACCGGGGCCCGCTGGACCATTCCCGCCCTCGGCCCCGCCGACGAGGGGAACTACCACGTGGTGGCCACCAACGCCGCGGGTTCGGTCCGCAGCCCCGTGGTCCCCGTGAAGATCGGCACCGCGGCCCCGGTGCTCTCCCTCGATCTGCGCAACGTGCTCACCCTGGCCCGGGATACGGCGGGCTTCCGGGTCATCGTCACGGGGGAGGCCAATCCCACTTACGAATGGCGGAAGAACGGCGTCCTGCTGCCCAAGTCCACCCAGTCCACCCTCCTCCTCAAGACCGTGTCCACGGACGACGAGGGGGTCTACACGGTGAAGGTGAAGGGGGCCGGGGGCACCGTGAGCAGCCGGCCCGCGACGCTGCGGGTGGTCAATCACCTGATCCGGGTGGTGAACCCCGCGGACAGCGGCAACTTCACCCTGCGCAAGGCCATCGAGACCGCCAACACCCTGCCGGGCCTGACGGGCATCTTCCTGGACCCGAGCACCAAGGCGAAGACCGACGCCCAGCCCTTCAAGATCGCCCTCCAGTCGGCCCTGCCGCCCATCCAGCGGGACCTCGTCATCGAGGGCCCCGGGGACGAGGAGGTGGTCGTCAGCGGGTCCGGCCTCTGCCGCCCCTTCTTCGTGGCCTCGGGGACGGTGGAATTCGCCTACCTCACCATCACCGCGGGCCTGGCCAAGGGAGGCGACAGCTGGGGCGGCGGCGGGGCCGCGGGCATGGGCGGGGCCCTCTTCGTGGACGGGGGGGAGGTGCTCCTGGACCACGTGGTCTTTTCCGCCAACCGGGCCATCGGCGGATCCAGCTTCAAGGCCGCGGACGGCCTTCGCGGCGGCGGCGCCGGCAGCGGGACGGACGCCCCCGCGGGCGGGGCCGGAGCGGACGGCTTCCCCTTCTGCGGCCGGGGCGGCCT
>CAYSXG010000482.1:0-3104 GCA_964434895.1 uncultured Solibacteraceae bacterium
TGGCCACGCCGTGGGCGTGCAGCATCTCGAAGGTGTCCCGGGCGCTGTGGCCCGGGGCCAGCACGAGGGCCTCGCAGGGGATCTCCTCGCCGCTGCCCAGCACCGCGGCCCTCACCCGCCCCGCCTCGTCGAAGCGGATGTCCGCCAGGGGGGATTTCCAGCGGTAGCGCGCGCCGCGAGCCTCGGCGTCCTTGCGGATGAGCACGGAGCATTTGCGGATGACGTCGGTGCCCACGTGGGGCTTGGCCAGGTAGAGGATGCGCGGATGGGCCCCGTACTTGACGAAGGTCTCCAGCACGTAGCGCGTGGCCGGGTGCCCGATGCGGGTGGTGAGCTTGCCGTCGCTGAAGGTGCCGGCCCCGCCTTCGCCGAACTGGGCGTTGGCCTGGGGATCCAGCCTCGCCTCCTTCCAGAGCCCCGTGATGCCCGCCACCCGCTCGCTCATGGCCGGCCCCCGCTCCAGCACGATGGGCTCGATGCCGTAGTCCAGCAGGCGCAGGGCGCAGAAGGTGCCCGCGGGCCCGCTGCCCACCACCACCACCCGAGGGCGGCGCGGAGGGGCGGCGACGGCGTAGTCCACCGCTTCGTGGGCTGGGTCCAGCTTGGCGCCCGGAGGCAGCTCCACCCCCGCGAAGTCCCGCTCCGCGTCGAAGCTCAGGGCCGCCAGAAAGCGGATGTTGCCCTTGTGGCGCGCGTCCAGGCTGCGCCGCTCCAGCACCACGGCCCGATAGTCCGAGGGGCGCCCGCCCAGGGCGTGGCTCAGGGGCCGGGCCAGGTCCAGCTGTTCTTCCCCCAGGGCCAGGGGCAGGTTCGAGATCAGGTAGCGTGGCATCGGACACCTCGGCGAAGGGATCCCACCGGGGATCAAGGCCGAGGTCGATTGTAGCGGCTGGGACGGCCGCGCCCCCGGCGCGGCCCGAAATCGCCTCAGCGCAGCTTGAAATCGATGGTGAGGCGGAACTGGGCGGGGACCGCCTGCCCCCCCACCAGGGCCGGACTGAAGCGCCACAGGCGGGCGGCCCTCAGGGCCTCGGCCTGGAGCTGGGGGGGCCCCGAGACGACCTCGACCGCCGTGGGGACGCCGCGGGCGTCGATGGTCATCAGCAGCACCACGGAGCCCTGCACGCGGGCCAGCTTCGCCATGGCGGGATAGACCGGCTGGACGGAGGAAAGGACCTGGACCTGGGCGGCGGCGATCTCCACGGGTCCGGTCGACGGAGCCGCCCCGCCCCCACCGCCATTGGGGTCCGTCCCGATTTCGCCCCCTTCTCCCCCCGTGCCGGGTTTGCCGGTGCCCGGCCCGGTTCCGGCGATCTCGTTGGAGTGGTCCACGGTGGAGAGGTTGCTGGGCGTATCGGGAATGTCGTTGGCGGAGGGCCTCGCCGGCTCCGCCGCGGCTTCTCCGCGGGCCGGGGCTCCGCCGCCCTTGGAAGCCGGCGCGGGCTGGACCCGGGCGAGGATCGCCTTCGCAGGTCGGTCGGGGTTCAGGGGAACCGGGACGGTGGTGTAGAACGTGCCGACCACGGACGGAGGGAGGCTGGCCGCAGCCACCATGGCGCTGGCCAGCAGCCCATAGCTGAGGAACGAAAAGGCGAGGGCCGCGCCCCGACGGGCGGGGGGCGCCATGGAGGCGATGGCGTGGGGCTGGAGGGTGGGCGGCAGTTCGGCAGGCCGAGGGCCTCCCGGGGCGAGGGTCGAGGCGGTCATATCAGCTCCTGGGGAAGGGGCGATCCCGGGGGTCCTCTTTCGCGTGGCTCCGAGATCGATGGGAAGAGGATCGTCGGTGGGAAAGCCTCGTCAATACTCGACCCGCAGAAGTTACACGGCCCTGATGGAGGCCCGGATCCGCCACCGGAATGTCACGGGCCCGGGTCCTCGTCGATCGGCCCCGAGGGGCTGGAGGCCCCCTCCGTCACGGAGGTCCGTGACATTCCCCTTCTCCTTCGCCCCGCGAAAGCGCCCGGGGGGCGAAGGGTCACCGCTTCTTCATGGCCCCGTCACAGGATCATGCGCTCCAGCACCTCGTAGCTCCGCAGGCGCCCCCCCAGCTCCTGCAGCAGGCGGTTCCGCAGCAGCCGCGACACCGCGAGGGGCGCCTCCCCCTCGAGGGGAGGAACCTCGTCCGGGGCGCAGGTGCGCAGGATCCGCAGGAAGTCCCGGCTGCCCGGCGGGAGGGACTCGGAGGGATCCACCGGCGTGCAGGCGGCGCAGCGCCACCCCTCCTCCGTGAGCAGCACCAGGGGGGCCGTCTCGCCTCCGCAGCCGCCGCAGATCCGGGGATGGGGCAGCAGGCCCAGGCAGTGGAGCAGCCAGTGCTCGGCGTAGGCCAGGATGCGGAGGGCCCGGTCCGGATGGGCCTTGAGGGCCCGGGAACAGGCGGAGAGCAGGCGGAAGAGGCGCGGGTCCTCGATCCCCTCCTTGGCCACGCGATCGAAGAGGTCCGCCAGGCAGGCGATGACGAGGTTGGACTCGAGGTGGCCCAGGGTGAGGGGGGTGTGCTGGAGCTCGCAGCGGGTCACGCGGCGCAGCTCCGCGTGCTCCTTGCCGAAGAAGCCCGCCTTCACGAGGCCCAGGGGCTCGAAGGCGCTCACCCACTTGGCCGAAGGTTTCTTGGCCCCCCGGGCCAGCCCCACCACGCGCTCCCCGTGCTCCGTGAGGAAGGACACCACGGCCCCTCCCTCCTGGTGGGGCGTGGGGCGCAGCACGATGGCCGTGAGGGTCTGGATCACCGTTCCAGTGTGCCCCATGCGCCCGGGCCGGCCCCGAACTCAACCTTTCCTTCCCAAGGACGTCTCAGGTTCCGGGGCCTTCCCCCCGATCCCAGGAGCCCACATGACCCCCCGCTTCCTCCCCCGCGTCCTTCTGATCCTGGGCCTGGGCCTGGCCCCCCTCCCGATCCGCTCGGAGGGCACCCCCCAACCCCCTCCCCCCGCCGCCGAAGGCCACGCCCACGAACGGCTCCACCGACTGGCGGACCAGCCCCCGCTCGCCCAGGAACAGCGCCCCACCCTCCGCGGCCTCCACGGAAAGGAACGGGAAGCACGGAAGGCCGGCCACCAGGCCGACCCGCGAGCCCGGAAACCCTTGCGCGCCGCCTTCCCCGC
>CAYSXG010000483.1:0-3095 GCA_964434895.1 uncultured Solibacteraceae bacterium
GCCGCCCCCCTTCCACATGTCCAAAGCCCGCATCGAGACGCTGGTGGACGGCGTCCTCACGGGCGCCCTCCGTGGCGCCCGCCCTTCGGGCCGGCCTTCGGCCGGTGGCCCTTCGCTCCTGCTCCGGGCTCGCCATGCCAATTTCTTAAGCGATGGCTTCGTCCATGCCTAAGCCGCCCCCCTTCCACATGTCCAAAGCCCGCATCGAGACGCTGGTGGACGGCGTCTTCGCCATCGCCATGACTTTGCTCATCCTGGAAGTGAAGGTGCCGGAGCTGGCCAATCCCCGCTCCCACCTGGAACTGCTGGGGGCCCTGCGCCACGCCCTGCCCACGCTGGCGGCCTACTTCCTCAGTTTCTTCCTGCTGGGCAGCTTCTGGGTGTGGCATCACCGCCTGGCGGAGAAGGTGCGCCACTTCGACCAGCCCCTACTCATCCTCACCTTCGCCTTCCTGGCCCTGGTGAGCGCCTTCCCCTTCGCGGCCGGCCTTTTCGGCCGCTACCTGGGCAACGTGGGCACCCTGGTGGTCTACATGCCCGTGCTGGGCCTCATTCTGTTCTGCCAGGTGGCCTTCCTGATGGTGGCCCGGCGCCGGGGGCTCGTCCGGGAGGACGTGGACCCCGACGACATTCGCCGCGCCCATCGCCGGAACCTCCTGGGCTTCGGCTACTTCCTGGTGGGTTCCCTGCCTGCGGCCCTGCCCTTCGGCCTCGCGCCCCTCGTCCTCGTTGCCGTCGCCGCCCTCGCCACCTTCTTTTTGGCGCGACGGGCATGAGAGCCCTGCGTCGCGTCCTTTGGCCCCTGGTATTGGCCCTGGCCGGGGCGGCGGCCCTGGCGCGCGGGCTGTGGCCGGATCTCCTGATCGCAGGACGGCCCGCCCAGGCCTGGGCCACGGGAGGGGCCCTGGCCCTGCTGGGCCTGAACCTCGCGGGACTGGTCGTGGAGGCCCTCCGGGGCGAACTGCCCTGGACGCGCCTGCTCCTGCCCGCGGTGCTGCTGCTGGAGGGCCTGGGCCTCGCTTGGGACGGCGGCCCCCGCTGGCGTGCGCTGCGCATGGCCACGGTGGTCCTGCTGGAAGTCTTCCTGATCATCGCGGCCCTTCGCATCCTGCGCCGCCGCCGCCGCGGCGGCGGCCATCCCGAGGAGGCCCTGGCGGCCTCCTTCGGCGCCCTCCTGCCGCCCCGGGCCGCCCGCTTGGTGGCCCTGGAGATGGTGGTCCTGGGCGGGGCGCTGAGCTTCCTGGCGGGCGGCCATCGCAGGCCCGATCCCCCTGGCCACAGCTACCACCGGGAGGCCGTGCTGGGGGCCTTCCTGCCGGCCCTGCCGGTGCTGCTCGGGGCGGATCTGGCGGGCCTGGAATTCCTCATGCGCGATAGTTCCCTGGCCCTGCGCATCGCGGTCCACGCCCTGGACCTCTACGGTCTGCTCTGGTTCACGGGCCTCTGGGCCTCCTTCCGCGCCCGACCCCACCGCGTGGACGGCGACATCCTGGAGCTGAACCACGGTTTCCTGGGCTCCCTGAGGGTGCCCCGATCGGTCGTGGCCGAACTGCGCGACCTGCCGGACTTCCATACGGACTTCCAGCGCCTCGCCTTCATCAAGGGGGCCGCCCGCCTGGAGACCCCAGGCCCCGCCCAGATGGAGCTGCACCTCAAGGAACCCTGCCGCCCCCTGGGCCTCCTGGGCCCCGGAAAGGCCGTCACCCGGGTCATCCTGGCGGTGGACGACCCCGAAGCCTTCCGGAGGGCGGTGATGGAGGGGCCCTCCGAACCGAGCGAAACGCAGGAACGGACCGACGAGGTCTGCACCCCTTAAGGCGCCCCCGCCATCCGGGACTGCGCGACCTCGATGAGTTCCTTGATGCGCCGGGCGTGGGCCTTCCGGTGGCCGTGGCTCTCCAGCGGGTCCGTGCCGCCCGTGCTCTCGATGAGGATGTCGCTCCACACCAGGCCCGTATCGATACGCACGCTGGCCACCCGGCTCAGGTGGATGCTCATCTCGTTGGAGGTGAACCAGGAACGTTTGCGGCGGATCACCGCCTGCTCCGTCACCTCGATGACGGTGGGGAAGAGGCGGTTGCCCCTGGTCCAGCGGCTGGCGCGGAAGGTCTCACTCATGCTTTCAGTCTACCGCCGGCTTCCGGAGCCTCACCCCTCCAGCCTCACCCGGGCCCTCACCTCGTTGCCCTTGCCCAGGAAAGCCAGGCCGTCGAAGCTGCACATCTTGGCCATGGCGATGCCCCGGCCGTGGCTGTGGAAGGCGCGCTCGGCCTGGAAGGTGAGGTAGGGCAGGTAGTCGAAGCCCTGCCCCTCGTCCGTGATGTTCACCTCCACCATCTCCCCGTCCCTCCGAAGCACCACCCGCACCCGCTTCCTGCGGTGCTCCTCCATCCCCAGGCGTCGCTCGATCTCCGATTCCAGCCCGTTGGATTCCAGCAGGGCGGTCTTCAGGTCGTAGCCGATGCCCAGGTTGCCGTGCTCCACCGCGTTCACCAGCAGTTCCAGGAGCCCCAGCAGCACCCGGTCCGGGTCCGGAAAGGCATGGGCCAGCAGCACCGAGAGGCCCCGAGCCTCCCCCAGGGTCCGGTACTCGAAGCGCCCCTCCTGGAGCAGGCGGACGCCCACCTCCTCCTCCCGGATCTGGTCCTGCAGCTCCAGCACCCCCTGGGCGTCCGCCACCGCCGCCTGGACCACCGCGAGCAGCATGTTCGGATCCAGGGGCTTGGTGAGGTAGTAGGAGGCGCCGGCCCTATAGCCCTCCAGGATTTCCGTAGGCGTGGTGGCCCCGGTCTGGAGCACCACCGGCATCAGCCGGAAGCGGGGATCCTCCCGCAGGCGCCCCAGGAGCTGGAGGCCGTCCAGGCCCGGCATGACGCGGTCGAGGATGAGGACGTCGAAGGGCTCCCGGCCCTCGTCCAGGAGGGTCCAGGCCGCCTCCCCCCCCTCCACCCCGATGGTCTGGAAGCCCGCATTCCCCAGGTGAAGCTCCAGGGTCCTCAGGCTGAGCGCGTCGTCGTCCGCCAAGAGCAGTCGGCCCGCGCTGGATAGGGTCTTGGCCGCCATGAGACCTCCGCCCCCCTCATCGGCGCCGGCGG
>CAYSXG010000484.1:0-3075 GCA_964434895.1 uncultured Solibacteraceae bacterium
GGGCCGGCCCCCGCAATGGACCTGGGCCGTGCGGGGGGCCGGGGACCTCAACGACGGGGAGGAGGCCCGGGAGCTGCTCCTTGGTCTGGAGGACCGGGAATTGGCGTCCGAACTTCAGGCCCAGGTGGACCTTTCCCGATTCGAGGAAATAGGGCTACTTTTCGAAGGGTGATGCGTTCATGTCCCTCCATTCCGGTGACATCCTCGCGGTGGATGACAATCCCGCCAATCTGGACCTGCTGGGGGGACTGCTCCGGGAGCAGGGGTACAAGGTCCGGTCCGCCACCTCCGGCAAGAGGGCCCTGGAGGCGGCCCTCAAGGCCCGGCCGGAGCTGATCATCCTCGATATCAACATGCCGGAGATGGACGGCTACGAGACCTGCCGGCAGCTGAAGATGACCCCCTTCCTGGCCTCCGTCCCCGTCATCTTCATCAGCGCCCTCGACGGGGCCTTGGACAAGGTGAAGGCCTTCGACGTGGGCGGCGCGGACTACCTGAGCAAGCCCTTCCAGCCCCAGGAGGTGGTGGCCCGCGTGGAGCACCAGCTCTGCATCTTCCGCCTCGAGCAGGAGCTCGTGGCCAAGAACCGGGTCCTGCAGGAGGCGAACCTGCGCCTGCGGGAGCTGGACCAGCTCAAGTCCAGCTTCACCGCCATGCTGGTCCACGACATCCGCTCCCCCCTCACGCCGGTGGGGCTGGCCCTGGAGCACTACCGCTTCAGCGGGAGCATCCCCGAGGTCATGCTGGCCCAGTGCGAGAACTGCATCCGGAAGGTCTCGGGGATGCTGCACGAGATGCTGGAGGTCTTCCAGAGCGAGGGCGGGGAGTTCCCGGTGGAGCTCTCTCCCATCTCCCCGGAGACGCTGCTGGCGGGCCTGCGCAGCGCCTTTTCCATCGAGGCCAAGAAGCGGGGCCTCGTCTTCGAGGTGGTGGGCGAGAACCTGCCCCCCGCCATGCTCGGGGACTTCAACAAGCTGGACCGCACCCTGGTCAACCTCATCGCCAACGCCTTCAAGTTCACCTCCGAGGGCGGGAAGGTCACCCTCAAGGTGGACGTGAAGGACGGCGCGGGGGTGGACGCGGGACACCGCTGGCTGCGCTTCGAGGTGACGGACACGGGCCGGGGCATCCCCCCCCACCAGCTGCCCTACGTCTTCGACCCCTACCGGCAAAGCGTCGCCACGGACCGGGACCTGGGGGTGGGCCTGGGCCTCGCCATCGTCCAGCGCATCGTGGCCGCCCACAAGGGCCGGGTCACGGTCCAAAGCCAGGTGGGCGTGGGCACCACCTTCACGATCCTGCTCCCGATCCAGGGGGCCTGAACCCCGGCCGGAGGGCGCGGCCTCGACGCCCTCACAGCTCCCGGTCGATCTCCTCGCAGGCCCTGAAGAGGTGGAGGTTGTCCTCCCGGTTCCGCAGGGCCAACCGCAGGTAACCCCGATCCCGGATGCCCGAGATCTCCAGGGCCGAGGCGATGATGCCCCGCCGATGGAGGGCCTTCATGAGCTCCGGCCCGCTCAGCCTGTGGTTGCGGATCATGAAGATGTTGGTGAGGGAGGGGACGGTGGCGAAGCTCCGGAGCTCCGCCAGCTTCTCGAAGACCTCCCGCCGGTTGGCGGAGGTCTGCACCCGGGACTGGTCCAGGAAGGCCTTATCCTCCAGGGCGATCTTCGCCAGGTCCACGGAGAGCTGGGTGACGGGGAAGTTGTTGCAGTGGACCTTGAGGCCGTCCCGGATATCCGCCGAGGAGGACATCAGGTAGCCGATGCGCAGGCTGGCCAGGCCGTACTTCTTGGAGAAGGTCCGCAGCACCATCAGGTTCTCGTGCTGGTGGAGGAACTGGGCCGCGGAATGGACCCCCCCCGGCGGATCCGTGTATTCCCCGTAGGCCTCGTCCACCACCACGAAGGCGTTGTAGGCGCTGGCGCACTCGATGAGGTCCTCCATGACCGTCTCGTGGATGAACTGCCCCGTGGGGTTGTTGGGGTTCGCGATCCAGATCAGCTTGGGCTTGAACTTCTCCACCATGTTCTTGAAGCGGAGGCTCGTCTTGGCCACCCAGCGGAAATCGTCCTCCTCCTTCAGCTCCAGGAAGTAGGGGATGGCCCCCATGCGCTCGGAGTACTCCTCGAAGAGGTAGAAGCTGGGGATGGGCATGAGGTAGATGTCCCGGTGGTCCAGGAAGACGCGGGTGACGAGGTCCAGCACCGCCTCCAGCCCCGCGCCGAGGATGAACCACTCCGGGGGCACCCCGAAGCGCTCCGCCAGGAGCTGCTTGAGGCCCAGATGGTTGCGCTCCGGGTAGGAATTGAGCCAGTCGTTGAGGCGGGTGTTGATGCGCCCCTCCTTGCGCAGCTCCCCCAGGTACTCCAGGATGCGCGGCGAATAGCCCTCCGCGTTCTCCCCCAGGTCGAATCGGTACACGCGCTCCAGGCCGTATTCCTGCTGGATGCGCTCGATCTCCGCCTCGGGGTCCACGGTCCTGTCCATGTAGCCCTTCACCAGTTCGAACATCGCCTGCCGGGTGGCGGCGTTGAAGAACTTGTGGGTCTTCATGTGCATGACGGGGTTCCCTGGGGCTAGGCGAACCCGTGTTCGCGCCGGAGGTGCGCGAGCACGGCGTCCAGAAGCACCGCGGGCCCGCCGGGGGCGCGGGCGTCCGCCACCGGGAGGGGGGACTGCCCCGAGAGGTCCCGGACGCAGTCGGCCCCGATGGTGGCCAGGGCCACCACCTTGAAGGGGTTTCCCGCGGGCAGGGAAAGGCCCTCGATGATGGCGATCTCCTCCTCGAGGCCGCACATCCTGAAGATGGGCGCCTCTCCCATGGCCGAGTGCATCGTCCGCCGGGGGTCGTGGACCAGCACGATGGCGTGGGGGTTCCCGGCGTGCAGCAGGGAGATGGAGGCGGAGTAGGCGTAGTGCATCAGGGAGGCCTGCCCCTCCAGGAAGATCAGGTCGAAGCCCTTGCGGTCGATGGCCAGCAGCATCTCCTCCACGGCCCCGGCGGCGTGGTTGGTGGTGATGGCGTCGAAGACGATGCCCCCGTCGCAGCCGATCATGAGGCCCGTCTGCCCC
>CAYSXG010000485.1:0-3074 GCA_964434895.1 uncultured Solibacteraceae bacterium
CCGCGGGCGCCGTGGTGGGGCTCGTGTGAGGGGCCGGGGGCGCCGTTTTGGGCCGTGGAGGTGAAGGTGGCGGGGTGGGTCACGGGGCTGGTGGCGGAATTGGTGGAGGTGTGGCTGGCGGAGGCCCCGGCGGCGGTGGCGCCGTCGCCGAAGGTCCATCCGTAGGTGAAGGTGGCTCCGGAGGCGCTGTCGGTGGCGGAGCCGGGGAAGGACTGGGCCGTGCCCGTGGGGATGGGGACGTTGGAGGCCGGCGCGGCGATGGAGGCGGTCACGGTGTTGTGCGTGCCGCCGGAGGGGGTGTGGACCGGGAACTGGATCTCCGTGCCCAGGGGGATCCCGGCGTTGGACCGCTCGGTGGCCAGGTCGTCGGCGGCGATGTAGGGCACGTTCCCGTTATCGCTGTTGCAGCTCACCCAGAAGTGGCTGCCGTCCGTGCGGACCTTGATGTTGCCCACGGCGTAGCCGGAGGTGCTGCGCTTGCCGTTGTAGTTGCGGTCCCCGTCCTCGGTCTGGAGCACGAGGGGGGCCGGGACGCCGGCGCAGCCCGAGACGCCGCCCAGCAGGACGTTGTCCACGGTGGCGGCGTAGGGCAGGGCCCAGGTGCTGCTCTGGCCCGCGCCGGTGTTGATGAGGGCCACCGTGGGGGCCGCGAGGTTCACGTAGACCGGGTGGGTGCTGCTCATGCTGCCGTGGTGGCCCACGTGGATCATGTCCACGGAGCCCGGCCCCGGCAGGAGGGGCTGGGA
This sequence comes from uncultured Solibacteraceae bacterium, assembly GCA_964434895.1. Lineage (GTDB taxonomy): Bacteria > Acidobacteriota > Holophagae > Holophagales > Holophagaceae > CAYSXG01. Next base: position 747 of record CAYSXG010000485.1, read on the forward strand.
GCCCCCGGGCAGGATGGCCCGGATCATGGGCACCTCGACGTTGACCTGGCTGGTGGTGCGGCCCGAGCAGGTGTCCTCGGCGTCGGCGGCCCCGCCCAGGTCCCCCTCCCAGATGTAGCGGAAGCCGCCGTACTGGATGAGGAGGGCCACGGAATTGTCGTTCTCGTCGCCGCCGGAGTAGTTGGTGGACTGGCCCATGACGCGGCCGTTGGCGGCGATGCAGGTGGCCGTGGCGCCGCCCCCCAGATCGATGATGGTGCCCGGCGCGATGGCCGAGGCCCCCACGGAGCTCTCCCAGTTCAGGGCGGTGCTGGAGCCGCCGGTGGAGCCGTTGAAGTAGTTCAGGGGGGCGGTGAAGCCGGCGCTGACCACTTCCGAGAGGCCGCCGGAATGGTCCTGGTGGTTGTGGCTGAGCACCACCACGTCCAGGCTCGTGACGCCCTGGGACTGGAGGTAGGGCACGACGCTGCCGCTGCCCTTGCCCACGTTGCCGGCGTCCAGGAGCATGTGCTTGCCCGTGGGGCCTTCCACGAGCACGGAGGAGCCCCAGCCCACGTTGATGGCGTGGATGGTGAGCTGGCCGGGGGTGCCGCCCAGGACGGCGAGGGAGAAGCCGAGGCCGCCTAGGAGGGTGGCCAGGGTGCGACGGGAGCGGAGGAGGGACATGGAAGACTCCAAAAGGGGGTGGGGGACGGGGCTGCGCCGGGTCAGCGGGGCCTGGGCCGAAGGCACCCGGCGCCCTTCATGGGCATGAAGGCGGCGGGTGAACGGGCCCGGTGGGTTCTATTTAGGTTATTCCCCCCGCTGTACCGACGGGGTGAACAGTGGGTGAAGCCTTGGGATGAAAAGAACAGGAAATCAAGGAAAAGCTGCTCAAGCCTGGTTCAGATCCCCGGGCTCGTCCTGTTAATTGGTCTTTATTCTTCTTTACCGTTCTTAACCGCTCGGCCTCCGGATGAGGATGGGGGAGATGGGCATTTCGAGCCCTGGCGGGCATTTCTGACCCGTGGACCGGCCTAGGGTGGGGACGTACATTCGCAGCCTGATCGCCGCCCCCATGCCCGACCGGTGCTACCACGTCCTCTTCCTGGACCTCGGGAATTCCGCCTGGAGCCCGATGGCCGAGGCCCTGATGAACCACGCGGGTAAGGGAATCTTCCGGGCCCACAGCGCCGGCCTGCGACCCGTCGGCGCCTTGGACCCCTTCGCCCTCCACCAGCTGCGGGTGGCCCGGCTTTCGGTCGAGGACTTCCGGAGCCGGCGCTGGGACGAGTTCACGGACCCGGGGTCGCCCCGGCTGGACTTCGTCTTTTGCGCCTGCGACCCCGAGGCGGAGGGCATCTGTCCGGCCTGGCCTGGGGACCCGCTGACGGCCCTGTGGAGGGTCCCGGACCCCTCCCTCGCCGAGGGGCCCGAATCCGCCCGGATGGGGGCCTTCCACCGGTCCTTCATGCTGCTCCAGAACCGGATCCACCTCTTCCTGGCCCTGCCCCTGGACAAGGTGGGCCGGATGGGCCCGACGCCCCCCGCCCGCTTTCGCGGCCGGGCCTCCCTCGAAGGCAGCTAGCTAGTCCGCCAGGCGCCTCAGGAGCCTGGGCGGCACCATCCATTCGAGCTTCGCCGTGCCGTCGGGGCGGATCCGCAGGCCGTAGCAGCCGCCCTTCTTGAGTTCCATGGGGCTCGCCGGCAGGCCGCAGAGTTCCTGCAGGATCCCGCTCAGGCCCGGTTCGTGGCCCACGAAGATGGCCCGCCGCTCCGGCAGGGCCGCCAGGACTTCCCGAAAGGCTCCGGCCTCCTGGCCCGGCGCCAGGGCCCCCAGGGCCTGGACCTCGAGGCGGCCGCGGTAGCCCTTGGCCAGGCAGGCCCCGGTCTGGGCGGCCCGCAGCAGGGGGCTCGTGTAGATGGCCTCCGCCCCGGGGAAGACCTCCGCCAGGCCGCGCCCGATCTCCCGCATCCGGGCGGTGCCGGCCTTCGTCAGCTTCCGGGTCTCGTCGGGCGACCCCTCGGCCCTCGCCTCGGCGATCCCGTGCCGCACCAGCAGGACGAAGCGGTCCGTCGGGGACCCGAGGTCCTCGGTCTCCGGCTCCTTCGACGGGGCGGCCTCCCCGGTTCCGGGGCCCTCCGGATGCTCGGCGTCGTGCATGGGAACTCCTGTGGGATGGGTGGGGCCCAGTCTGGATCTGGGCCCCGAGGGTGTCCAGCCCCACTTTTCGGTTCAATGGACCAGGGAGACCACGGTCCGGGAGCAGCGTACCGAAAGGGCGCGCTCCAGGCGGAGCCCGCCGGTCCGGGCCCGCTCCGCGGCGTAGGCCCCCAGAGATCGGAAGA
>CAYSXG010000486.1:0-3072 GCA_964434895.1 uncultured Solibacteraceae bacterium
GCCTCGCTTGGCCGGCGCTCCCAGCGCGGCCCGTGCGATTTCTAAAACACCCTCTCAATCATCGTCTTCCTGGTCCTCGGGCAGGAGGGGCTTGGGCATGCCGAAGAGGAAGCCCTGGCCCCAGGGCACGTCGGCGTCCACTACGGCCTGCAGCTCGTCCTCGGTCTCGATGCCCTCGGCGATGAAGCCCACGCACATGCGGTTGGCGAAGTGGGCCAGGGCGTTGAGGAGGGCCGCCTGGTAGGGCCGCCGGTGCACCTGCTGGACCAGGGACTGGTCCGCCTTGATGAAGTCCGGGGCCAGGCGGGCCATGTGGCTGAGGCTGGCCACGCCGCTGCCCAGGTCGTCCACGGCGATGCGCAGCCCGATCTCCCGCAGGCGCCGGGCCAGGCTCTGGAGCAGCTCCATGTCGTGGATGGCGTGGCCCTCGGTGAATTCCAGGACGATCTGGCTGGGTGGCACCGGGGACTTCGTCAGCCACTCCGGGATGCGCTCCCAGAAGGCCGGGGCGGTGAGGGTCAGGGGCTCCACGTTGACGAAGTTCAGGGCCGGGGAGGCCGGCAGCTTGGCCAGGCCCCGGAAGGTGCTGTCCAGGCACATGAGGTCCAGCTCCACCTGGAGGTCCCGGGGGAGGTGCAGGTCCTGGAGCACTTCCCCCACGGTCACCAGGGAACCGTCGTCGGCCCGGAAGCGGGTGAGGATCTCCCGCGCGCCCAGGAGGCCCGCGCGCAGCCCGTGGATGGGGTGGGAGAAGGGCACCAACACCTTCTCCCCGCGCAGAAGGCTCTGGAGCAGGGTGATGGGCATGGGTCGGCCTCTTGGGGAAGTGGGCACCAGCTTAGCCGCCCCCGCGGGGGCTGTCACCCGCCGGCGCCGCGATCCATTCGGTTGGGGCACACTGGGGGCGGAGGTTCCATGGGCAGGCGGGTGGTCATGGGGGCGGGTCGGTCGGGCCTGGCGGTGGCGAGGTACCTGCGCTCCCTGGGCGAGGAGGCCCTCATCACGGATGCCCGGCTGCGCCCGGAACCCGCCGTGGCCGCGGCCGTGGCGGATCTGGGGGCGGAGGTCGTGTGGGGGGCCCACCCGCTTTCGCTGCTGGAGAACTGCGAGGAGCTGGTGCTCAGCCCCGGCGTGTCCCCCCGCCAGCCCTTCGTGGAGGAGGCGGCGGCTCGCGGCATCCCCATCCTCGGGGAGCTGGAGCTGGGCCATCGCGCCCTGCGAGCCCGGGCCGACGGTTCCCGCATCCTGGCCATCACCGGGACCAACGGCAAGAGCACCACCACGGACCTCCTGGGCCACCTGCTGTGGAGCGCGGGGGTCCCCTCCATCGCCTGCGGCAACCTGGGCACCCCCCTCCTGGAGGCCCAGGCCGAGGCCTCGCCGGGCACCGTCTTCGCCCTGGAATGCAGCTCCTACCAGCTGGAGACCCTCCGGGACTTCCGCGCCGAGGGGGCGGCGATCCTGAACCTCACGCCGGACCACCTGGCCCGCCACGGCAGCATGGAGGCCTACGGCGCCGCCAAGCTTCGGGTCTTCGAAAGGCAGGAGCCCCAGGATCTGCGCTTGCTGCCGGCGGCGGATGGGGGCCTGGCCAAGCAGGCCCCGGGCCTGGGCAGCCCCGCGCGCTTCGGATGGGGGGAACCCCAGGGGCCCGGGGGCTGGTGCACGCGGACCGGGGCCCTGGTGCTGGTGGACCCCGGGGGTCGCGCCCACGAGCTGCTGCACCGTTCGGAGCTGAGGATTCCCGGGGACCACAACGTGGAGAACGCGCTGGCGGCCTCGGTGCTGGCCCGGCACGCGGGCCTCCCGGTCCCCCTCATCGCCGAAGGGCTGCGCACCTACGGGGGGCTGGCCCACCGCATCGCCCTCTGCGGCGAGCGGGGAGGCGTGAAGGCCTACAACGATTCCAAGGGCACCAACGTCGACGCCACCCTCACGGCTATTCGGGCCCTGCCGGGTCCCCTGGTGCTGCTGCTAGGGGGCACGGACAAGGGGGCCAGCTACCATCCGCTGCGCACGGCCCTGGAAGGGAAGCTGCGCCGGCTGGTCTTCCTGGGGGAGGCCGTCCCCCAGCTGGAGCGGGACCTGGGGGACCTGCCCCACGACGTCTGCCGGGACTTCGACGAGGCGGTGCGGTGGGCCCTCGCCCTCGGTCGGTCCGGGGACCAGGTGCTCCTCAGCCCCGCCTGCGCGAGCTTCGACCAGTTCCGGAACTTCGAGGAGCGGGGCGAGCGCTTCGAGGCCCTCGTGCGGGGCTGGGTCGGGGCTGGGGGATGAAGCCCAAGGCCGCCCGGGCCCTGGACGTCGCGGCGCTCCTGGTCCTGGCGGCGGGGGCCTTCTATGCCGTGGAGAACGCCCGGGGACGCGGGGCCTGGGAGGCCTGGCGGAGGGCCCGGGTCGCCGCCGGGGACCGCTACGACGGGGCCTGGCTGCTGCCGCCCCCGGTGCCCGACGCGGAGAATTTCGCCAAGGCCCCCCTCGTCGATCGGGCCCTCCAGGAACAGGAGTCCCTCGTGGGTCCCCTGCAGCTGCCCAAGCCCCCGGATCCCCCGCGGAGCTGGAGGGAGGGGCGGGAGGAGGACCTGGGGGCCTGGGCCTCGGCCTTCGGGGCCCGGGACCTGGAGCGGGCCCTGGCCCCCGCCGGGGAGGCCCTGGGGGCCCTGGACCAGGCCAGCCGACGACCCCGCTGCGCCATCCCCGTGGGCCGGGACTGGAACGACGTCCCCGCTGGGCTGCTGCGCTTCCGGGGGGCGGCGCGGGTGCTGCGGCTCCGGGCCCTGGCGCGCCTGGAGGCCGGGGATCCGGACGGGGCCGCCCAGGACGTGTCCACGGGACTGCGGATCCTTCGCCACCTCGGCTCCTGCAACGCCATGATGGGCCACTTCCTGCGGGTGGCCCTGGCGGACCTGATGCTGCAGCCCGTGTGGGAGGGCCTCGTCCACCGCCGCTGGAAGGCGGCGCACCTGGAGGCCCTGGGGCCCCAGCTGCAGGACCAGGACCTCCTGCCGGGCCTGCTGAGGTGGGGGCAGGGGGAGCGGGCGGCCTCCTTCCAGCGCCTCACCCGGGCCGCGG
>CAYSXG010000487.1:0-3057 GCA_964434895.1 uncultured Solibacteraceae bacterium
GCCGCCACCGGCGGGGGCGCGGGCAAGGAACCCGGCCAGTTCCTCGTCGCCGTGCAGAATCCCGGCCCGTGGCTGGGCGCCAGCGGCGTCACCGGGGCCCTGCCGGGCCACGGCCTTCCGCTGGCCATGCTGCCGGGCCAGCCCTACGGCCAGGGCGAGCTGCTGATGGCTCCGGGGGATCTGCTCTTCCTCTACACGGACGGCATCACCGAGGCCGCCGACCCCATGGGCAACGAGTACGAGATCGAGGCCCTGCAGGTCTTCCTGGAACAGCAGCGCGGCGCCGAGCCCGAGGCCATCGCGTCGCTGCTGCTGGAGACTCTGGAGAAGCACACCCATGGCGCGCCGCCGGCGGACGACCGGACGGTCCTGATGGTGAAGCGGCTCTAAGGCTTTGTCCGAGGCTTGTCGTCGGGGATCAGGGTGCCGAGCCCATCCAGCGCGGAAAGGTCCACCAGACGCTGGCGCTCGGCGACCACGAGGCCGCTGCCGTCCGGCACGAGGGCGAAGCTCTCGATGCGGCCGTCGGGATCGAAGGGGCTCATGGGCCTGCGGGTGGCGGAACTGTCCTTGCCCGGCAGGAAATCCTGGGCCGAGAGGCCGACGCTCCCCACTGCGTCCTGATCGATGAAGGCGATGCGGCGGCCGTCCGGGGTCCACTGGGGGCTTCCGAGGAAGGGAGAGGGCACGGCGCCGGGCTTGGTGGAGAACTCGATCACGAAGGGCAGGGTCTTGCGTTCCGGAAGGCTCAGGACGTGGAGTTCCCACAGGCCGGGGCCCTTCGCCAGGCGGTAGGCCAGCAAGGTTCCATCCGGAGAGATGGCGGGGGCGGAGCCGTCGAGGACAAGGCGCACGGGGTCCCCGCCGTCGGGATGCACCCGCCAGATGCCGCCCTGATCGGGGTGGCCCGAGTGGTAGTACACCCAGGTACCTTCGGGCGAGACGGTGCAGGACTCCGCCCGGACCCCATCGTGCGTGACCTGGCTGGGGGGTCCGCCCTCGATGTCCGAGACCCAGATCTCGGGGTGCCCGCCGCGGTCGGAACTCCAGAAGAGGCGCCTGCCGTCGGAGGAACAGACGGGCCCCTCGTCCCGTCCCTGGTGGTCCGTGACGCGGCGCAGGGCCTGGGACTTCAGGTCCAGGCGCCAGATGTTCTGGAAACCGCTGCGGTTGGAGGAGAAGACCAGGCTGCCGCCATCGGGGCTGAGGGCCGGCATCCGATCGATGGTGTCGCCCCGGTTGAGCCAGCGCGGGGGCGCGCCGCCCACGGAGGTGATGAGCTTGAGGCTGGAGCGGTCCTTCACGTCCTCCAGCACCAACCGACCGGGGCCCAGGCGGTCGAGGACTTCGGCGTAGCTGGAGGACCAGGCGGCCTCCAGTGGCGGGCCCTTGGGGACCTGCTGGGCGACGAGGGCGGCGCCTCCGGCGCTGTTCCGCACATCCGCCACGTCGGGTTGCAGGTAGAGGAAGCGGTCAGTGGCCACCCACACCGCCGCGGAACAAGGGCGCCCCGGCCGCAGGGTGCCCGGGCGGGAGAGCGAGCCGTCCGTGGTGTCGACCAGGTAGAGCCCGGAGTGCCCCTCGCCGCCGGAGCCGCTCAGCAGGACCCATCTCCCATCCGGCGACCAGCGAGGGTGGGCAGCCTCCCGCGGCAGCTTCTGGAGGACCCGCTCGCCGCCCTCCTGCAGGGAGATGAGCCCCAGTTCGGATTCGGCCCCCGGCCGCGGGCGGAGGAAGACCACTTGCCTGCCGTCGGGAGACCAGTCCCCTTCGAGCGCGCCGTCCATCACCTTCTGCACGTCCCCGCCCAGGGCCGAGATCCGGTAGAGGGCGTCGCGGCCCTCGAAGTTCCGGTGGAAGAGGATGGCGGAGCTGTCGCGGTTGTAGCGCGGGGCGTCGTCGGGGCCTTCGGTCAGGGCGACTTCGCCGCCGCCGGCGACCTGCTTGAGCCAGATGCGCGGCCGGCCGTCCCGGTTGGAAGTGAAGGCGAGGGTCTTGCCGTCGGGGCTGACGCTGGGCATGGCGTCGCTGCCCGAATAGGTGAGGGGCCGGAAGGAGAGGATCGCGGGGCCGGACCCGGGCCGGAGGTAGGCGAGGATCCCCGCCCCCACCGCCAGTCCCAGCCCCAGGCCCAGCGAGGCCGCGCGCGCGAAGGCGAGGATGCGCGGACGCCTGCGGCGGCGCTCGACCTTGGGCCAGGGCGCAGTGTTCAGGGCGGGACCCGACCCGGTGGTGTGCTCCATGGCGAAGGCCAGGTCGTGGACGCTCTGGAAACGCAGCTCGGGCCGCTTCTCCAGGCAGCGCTGGACGATGTGGTCGAGCACGGGGGTCAGGCCCGGGATCTGCGGGTCCAGCTCCGGCGCCTCCTCGTTGAGGATGGCGTTCATAGTCTCGATGGCGCTGCCGGCCCGGAAGGGGGCGCGCCCCATGAGCAGCTCGAAGAGGATCGCTCCGAGCGCGAAGATGTCGGCCCGGCCGTCCACCGGTTCAGCGCGGATCTGCTCAGGCGCCATGTAGCCCACGGTGCCAAGGACGACGCCCGCGTCGGAGCTGAACTGGGAAGTCATGCCTTCCACGGCACGCCGCTCCATGCCCTCCAGGGGCTCCGTGTCTCCGCCTTGGAACAGGGGGGCCTTCCACACTTTGGCAAGGCCGAAGTCGAGGATCTTCACCCGGCCATCCCGGGTCAGGAAGATGTTCTCTGGTTTCAGGTCGCGGTGGACGATGCTCTGGTCATGGGCCGCCGCCAGTCCATGCGCAAGCTGGATGGCGAGCTCCGTGGTCTTCTTGGGCGTGGTGGGCTTGCCGCCCATCCGTTGGCGCAGCGTCTCCCCTTCGAGGAGTTCCGTCACCAGGTAGGGCGAGCCCTCGTGCATGCCCGTGTCGAAGAGGCTCAGCAGGTTGGGATGGTTGAGGGCCGCGATGACGCGGGCCTCCTGCTGGAAGCGGCGGAGGCGGTCCTGGTCCTCGGCGAAGCTGGCGGGCAGGATCTTCACCGCGACGTCCCGGGAGAGACGGGTATCGCTGGCGCGGTAGATCTCGCCCATCCCTCCGGCG
>CAYSXG010000488.1:0-3047 GCA_964434895.1 uncultured Solibacteraceae bacterium
GGCCAGATCCCTTTCGGGGCCTCGGGGACAGGGGCGGGCGTGGCAGGGGTCGTGGGGTCCGTCATCGGAAGTGGTCGAAGCTGAGGTCCGATAGCGGACGACGCTGTCCTCCATCATAGAAGAAGAGCGGCGCTTCCTCCCGCGCCACGACGCGGCCTACACGGATCAAGGGCAGGCCGAGGCGGAGCTCCAGCTCGGCCTGGGGCAGGGAGGCCCCGAAGAGGCGGGCGTAATCCTCGCCGCCGCGCAGGGCGTCCGCGTCCAGGCCGGCGTCCAGCTCGATGGAGACCGCAGAGGCCTCGGCCATGGCCCGGGCGTCCTTGCTGAGGCCGTCGGAGAGGTCCATGCAGGCGTGGACCTCGGGAATGGAAGCCAGCTTCAGGCCCAGCCCCAGGTTGGGCGTGGGGTCCAGGTGGGCGGCCAGCTCCGGATCCGGCGCGGCCTCGTTCCACCTCGCCCCGGCCTGGAGCTTCCTCAATCCCCTCAGGCTGGCGCCCAGGGGCTGGTCCGTGAAGAGGATGTCCCCGGGCTGCAAGCCCTCCCGCTTCAGCCACCGGCGGGCCGAGCCGAAGGCCGTGGCGCCCAGGCCGAGGCCGGAGGGGCGGCCCACCGTGTCTCCGCCGAGGATGGGCAGGCCCTGCCGCGCAGCTGCCTCGGCGAGGCCCGACAGGAAGCGGCGCAGCCAGGCCCCGTCATGTTCCGGCGGGAGGGCCAGGGTGAGCAGGAAGCCCAGCGGGCGCGCCCCCGAGGCATCCAGGTCCGAGAGGTTCACCCCCAGCAGCTTGCGCGCGAGCAGCTCCGGCGGATGCCAGTCGAGGCGGAAGTGGGTGCCCTCCTCCATGAGATCCGTGGTGGCGAGGAGGGTCTCGCCGGGCAGCGGGGAAGGCAGGGCCCCGCAGTCGTCCATCAGCGCCGCCCCGCCCAGGAAGCGCTCCCGGATGAAGGCGAGGATCTGGGGCTCGGACAGAGGCATCGTCCCAGCATGATGCCTTGGCACGGCCGGGGCCATGTGATAGCTTCGAGGGGTTGCCCCAGGGGCACTGGAGACGGAGACGACGATGGCCATCACCAAGGTCTGGATCGAGGAAGGCTGCATCGTGTGCAACGCCTGCGAGGCGGAGTGCCCCGACGTGTTCCACGTGACCGACACCAGCTGCAACATCAAGGGCGAGTCCCGCAAGGACGGCGTGGACAGCGAGAACCGCGACGAGATGAGCGAGCTGAACGACGATATCCAGACCTCCCTGGCCGATAGCATCGTCGCCGCCGCCGCCGGCTGCCCCGTGGAAGTCATCAAGTACGAGCAGGCATAAACCCCTTCGGGATTTATGAGGAAGGGCGCCCGCCGGGCGCCCTTTCCGTGTCCCCTCAGTCCTTCTCCACGATCCCCACGTTCACTTCGAAGGTCCCGAAGGGGGTGCTGAAGGGGATGGCGATGCAGGGGATGTCGCCGGCGCGGCTGATCTTGTGGCCCTTGCCCATGACCACGGTGGGCACCGAGATGGTGAGCTGGTGGCCGTCCTGCATCAGGGAGCGCCGGGCGTCCCCCACCACGATGTTCCCGATCTCGCCGATGGCGTCCTCCACGGCGCGGTCCAGCTTCGAGATCTCCTCCATGAGCATGTTCGAGGCGATCTTGCAGGCCAGGGGCTCCGGGACGCTGATGATGATGGACCCGCTCACCTCGCCGGTGAGGGCGATGATGCTGGAGATGTCGTAGGTGGTGATGGGGTCCTCCTTGAGCTCCAGGCCCGCCTTTTCGGCCTGGATCCCCGCCATCATTTCCAGGCTCCGGACGGTGGAATCGATGAAGGGGTTGATGTAGGCCACGTTCATGGGGTCTTCCTTGGATTTTGGGCCTCTATCGGCAACTTTCGCCGGCACCTGAATTTCGATGGGCTTTCGGGGAGGGGGGCGGGCAGGAACCCGCATTGAAGGGAAGGGCCGTCCACGGGATGATGGAAGTTCCATGTCCGCGGGCCCCCTGCGGGGTGGAGGCCTACCCGCCCATTCCGGAGCTCGCCATGCTGGACCGCATCCAAGCCGATCTGAAGGCCGCCATGCTCGCCAAGGACGGCCCGCGCACCCAGGTGCTGCGCATGGCCCTGGCGGCCTACAAGAACGAGGCCGTGGCCAAGGGCCTGGGCCCCCAGGGCGCCCTGGGGGAGGGGGAGGCCCTGGCCCTGGTGAAGCGCCTGGTGAAGTCCCGGGAGGACAGCGTGGAGCAGTTCACCAAGGCGGGCCATCCCGACCGTGCGGCCTCGGAGCGGGCGGAGATCGACATCCTCAAGGCCTACCTGCCCGCCATGCTGGAGGGAGTCCAGCTCGAGAACGCCGTCCGCGAAGCCATCGCCGAGAGCGGCGCGGCCTCCAAGAAGGACATGGGCCTGGTCATGAAGGCCCTCCAGGCCAAGCACGGCCAGTCCTTCGACGGCAAGGCCGCCAGCTCCCTCGTCCAGTCCCTCCTGAACTAACGCCTCACCACGAAGGCACGAACATGCACGAAGGCCACGAAAACTGATCCGACGGCCCCTTCGCGGTTTTCGTGGCCTTGCTGGTGGGCCCTCATTCGGAATCGAACATGAAGCAATCGAAACTCCTCATCCAGACCCTCCGCGAAACCCCCAAGGACGCCGACGTCGTCAGCCAGCAGCTGATGATGCGGGCCGGCATGATCTCCAAGGTGGCGGCGGGCATCTACAACTACCTCCCCCTGGCCCTGCGCAGCATCCGCAAGTTCGAGAACATCGTCCGGGAGGAGCTGGACAAGGACGGCTGCCAGGAGCTGCTCATGCCCATGGTGCAGCCCGCCGAGGTCTGGCAGGAGAGCGGCCGCTGGCGCTTCTACGGGGACGAGCTGCTGCGCTTCTGCGACCGCAAGGGCAAGAGCGAGTTCGCCGAGCGCCGGAAGCGCGGCGAAAAGGTCGACGAGCGGGACCTCTACAACTTCTGCCTGGGGCCCACCCACGAGGAGGTCATCACCGCCATCGTCCGGGACCGGGTGCGCAGCTACAAGCAGCTGCCCATGAACCTCTACCAGATCCAGA
>CAYSXG010000489.1:0-3042 GCA_964434895.1 uncultured Solibacteraceae bacterium
AACAGCCCGCGCTCGGCGGTACCTCAGCCGCTCCCGCGCAAGCCCCGGCCACCGCCTTCAGTTTCCCCTCCAGGCCCATCTTCAGCGCCGAGCAGACCGGATGCAGGACGGCTTTCTCCTCCACCGGCTTCAGCTTCAGGCAGGGCAGGAGCACGTCGTGCGCGAATTCGATGGGGTCCAAAACCTGGACGCCCTCCTGCTTGAGCGTGTACGCGCAGGGACTCGTGTCCGTCACCACCGGGAGCTTCCATTCCCTCATCCTCGAGCCCAGCCTCTCCCGGCAGTCCGCCGACGCCTCCGGATAGCCCTTGGACGAGAAGGGCATCCCGCAGCAGAGGCCCCGGACCGGAGGGATCCAGATCGGGACCCCCGCACGCCTCCCCAACTCCACCAGGAGAGCGGGAAGGCCCTGGAAGAGGTCCTCCTGGAGCGAGGCTTCCTGGGGGAGGTCCAGCTCTCCATGGCCCTGGCGGCCAAGCTGCGGATCCCCTACGTGGAGGTGGCGGAGCTCACCCTGGACGCCGAGCAGCTGAACCTCCTGCCGGAGTACCTGGCCCGCCGCCACGCCTGCATCCCCCTGGGCCGAGAGGGGCGGCAGCTCAGCATCGCCATGGCCGATCCCCGGGACCTGAACGCCATCCAGGAGATCTCCTTCGCCACCGGGGCCTCGGTGAAGGCCCAGATGGGGGCGAGGTCCCAGATCCTGGAGGCCATCCAGCGCTACTACAGCCGGCACCTGGAGGGGGCCGGGGCCCTGCTGGCCGCGGGCTCCCAGGACCCCGAGGACCCCTTCCTGGTCCGGGCCGCGGGGGCCAGCGCCCTGGACGTCAACGCCGAGGACGGGCCGGTGGTGCAGCTCCTCAACCTCGTCCTCCGCAAGGCCATCCAGCTGGGGGCCAGCGACATCCACCTGGAGCCCGGCCAGCCCGAGGGCACCGTGCGCTATCGGCTGGACGGCCTGCTGGCGGACCAGCTGAAGGTGCCCGCGGCCATGCACCCGGCCCTGATCTCCCGCCTGAAGATCCTCGGCCGCATGGACATCGCCGAGCGGCGTCTGCCCCAGGACGGCTCCGTGCGCGTCAAGCTGGAGGGCCGCGAGGCGGACCTGCGCCTCTCCACCATCCCCCTGCGCCTGGGGGAGAAGGCCGTCATCCGCATCCTCGACACCTCCGGCGGCGCCTTCGAGCTGGACTCCATCGGCTTCTCCGCCCCGGACCTGGCGAAGGTGGAGCAGCTCATCCACCGGCACATGGGCATGGTGATCATGACGGGGCCCACGGGCAGCGGGAAGACCACCACCCTCTACAGCATGCTCAACCGGATCAAGAACCGGACGATCAACGTCGTCACGGTGGAGGATCCCATCGAGTACAACTACGACGGCCTGAACCAGATGCAGGTGAACGCCGACATCGACCTCACCTTCGCCGGCGGCCTGCGCTCCATCCTGCGCCAGGACCCGGACGTGATCCTCGTGGGGGAGATCCGCGACGCGGAGACCGCGGAGATCGCCTGCCGGGCGGCCCTCACGGGGCACCTGGTGTTCACCACGCTGCACACCAACGACGCCCCCAGCAGCATCACCCGCCTCATGGACGTGGGCGTTCCGCGCTACCTGGTGGCCTCGGTGATCTCCGGCATCATCGCCCAGCGGCTGGTGCGCCGGGTCTGCTCCCATTGCCAAGTGCCCTCGGAGCCGGACCTGGAGAGCCTCGGGGGCCTGGGCCTGGTGCCCGCGGCTCTGGCCGGCGGCCGCTTCCGCCGGGGGAAGGGCTGCGTCCACTGCCACGACAAGGGCTTCAAGGGGCGCATGGGGGTCTTCGAGACCCTGATCCTCGACCCGAGGATGCGCGACCTCATCCTGCGGGGCGCCTCGGAGGAGGACATCCGCATGGCGGCCCAGGAGGGGGGCATGCGCACCCTCGTGGAGGACGGGCTGGAAAAGGCGAAGCAGGGCCAGACCACCCTGGCGGAGCTGGGGCGGGTGCTGGAGGTGGGGGAGTACGCCGCCACCGGCTGCCAGTCCTGCGGTCGCCTGCTCAGCTCCGAATACCGCTACTGCCCCTACTGCCGGGCGGTGCATCACCGCACCTGCGAGCGCTGCGGCAAGGCCTTCCAGCAGGGCTGGTCCGCCTGCGCCCACTGCGGGCACGCGCCGGGCTGAGGAGTTCCTTGGGCTGGCCCGAGGATTGCCTGATGGTACCTGGTTCGTTCGGGGCCATATTGAACCCCGAACGACTGTCCGTTCCCTGTGCAGGAGGATGGGGCATGGCTGGCGTACTGGTGCGGTGGGCTAGCGTCCCACGGGGGAGCTGCTTGGTGCCTGGGTCCGTGCCTGTCCGGCCGCTGCGCTCTAAGCGCTAGGCGGCGCGCAGGCGAGGGACCTGTCCTTCAGCTGGGGCGGGCCGAGGCCCGCCTCGATAGAGCTTTGCTGCGGCCGGTCCCAGGGGCCGGTCCCCAACGATTCCAGGAGGTTGCCATGAGATTTTCCGTCCGATCCCCATTCCGCGTCCTGGCGGGCGCACTGGCTTCGGCCGCGCTGCTGTTGGGCCTCGGCGCCCTCGGGAGGAGCCGGTCCGAGGCCGTCACCTTCAGTGGTCGAGCGACGGCGGTCAGCGCCACGGTGCTGGGTAGCACAACCACGATATCCGATACAGGGCCGCTGCCGTCCTCCGGCGGGTCCCAGCAGGCCTCCCTGCTGACGGCCAGCATGCCCGGCCTGCTCTCCGCGGAGGTGGCCCACGCCGCCACCATCGGCCAAGGGGACCGCAGCCGTTCCGAGGCTTCCCTCGCGGACCTCGCCCTGACGGTGGGGGGCAACTCGGTCCAGGCCGGCTTCCTGATGGCCCGGGCCATGGCCGTCTGCGGCCCCCAGGGCGCTTCCGCCAGCGGCAGCTCCGACATCGCCGCGCTGTCCGTCAATGGGCAGGCGGTCTCGGTCACGGGGGAGCCCAACCAGACCCTGACCCTGCCCAACGGCCGCGTCGTCATCAATGAGCAGCAGAGCGCGGGCCGCGGCGACATCACCGTGAACGCGCTCCA
>CAYSXG010000490.1:0-3040 GCA_964434895.1 uncultured Solibacteraceae bacterium
GGGGGGCAAGCTTCTCGCGGCGGGCCTGGTCCGGGGGGGGGAGGTCGCCGAGGATCTCCCGGGGCGTGAGCCCGGGGTTTTCCAGCACCACCGTGAAGACCGCGGGGTCCGGGTCCAGCAGGGAGGCCAGGAGCTGTTCCGGGGCCGTGGCCTGGTTGGCGAGGAAGACCCGCTCCTCCAGGGTGGCCCAGCGCCCCTGGTCCGGGTGGGCGGGGAGGCCCGAGGCGTGGCTGGCCCGGCGCCGCTGCAGGCGGTCGTAGAAGGTCTTCACCACCCGCAGGAGGTGGGGGGCCTGATGCTTGGCCCAGTAGGTGATGAACTGGTACTCCCCCTCGTCCAGCTGGGTGAATAGGCTCACGATGCGCTTGAGGCTGTGGGGATCCGTGGCGTTCCGGATCAGGTGGGCCTGGAGCTGCTCGGCGAGGGCGATGCGGCGGGAGAGGGGACCGGGGCTGCCCGGGGCCTCCTGGATGGTCCGGCGCACGGGTTCCCGGAAGTACCACCGGGCCTCCTGGTAGACCTCCTCGAAGAGCTCGGGGAGGGGGGAGGCCAGGAGGACCTGGATCAGCAGCTCCTCCGAAAGGATGGGATTGCGCAGGGCCGCGGCCCGGACCTCCGCCTGGGGATGGTCCACCAGGGCCCGCAGTTCCTCCCCCTGGTGGGTGGTGGAGGCCATCTGGGCCAGGGTCTCGGCGGGCAGGAGGGCCGGCGGGGGAGGCACGTGGGCCGAGGGGGGGGGCGTGGTCAGCTCCTCCCAGTCCGGCTCCTCGGCGGGCAGGGGGGGCAGTTCCAGCGTGGTGCCCGTGGGCTGGACCTGCTTGGCCAGCTGCTTGGCCTGCTGCTTCACCACGGGCTTCAGATCCGGCCGGAGCTGATGGTAGACCTCCTTGAGGGTCTGGGCCCGCTCCTCCTTCTCCTCGGCGGGGGCCCGGTCCAGCTCCCGCATCAGGTCGAAGATGGACACCGCCAGCTCCAGGTCTCGGCGCAGGGATTCGGGGGTGGCCTCGTTCTCCGAAAGGGCCTGGAGGACGGGGCCGTGCACCAGCCAGTGGGGGGTGCGGGCGATGAGGGTCAGGAGGCGGGGGGCCTGGAGGTTGCGGGAGAGGCCCTCCACGAGCCTCAGCTGGCTCTCCGAGGGGAGCTGGGGGCGGATGAGGCGCAGGGTCCGGAAATGGATCCGCT
The DNA here is from genome assembly GCA_964434895.1 of uncultured Solibacteraceae bacterium. GTDB lineage: Bacteria > Acidobacteriota > Holophagae > Holophagales > Holophagaceae > CAYSXG01. Next base: position 1,183 of record CAYSXG010000490.1, read on the forward strand.
CGGTCTCGTTCAGCTCCGCCAGGAAGGGAAATTCGAGGACGTCCACCGGGAACCCCAACCTACGCGCAGGTCGGGGGAACGTGCTCCGCGAGCCGGGGGTCCTCGAGCATGAGCAGGGCGTCCACCAGCACCCCGTGGAGGCCTGGAACGGCGGCCGCCTCCGCCAGGTGGTGCTTGGAGAGCAGGCTGCCCCCCATGACCAGGGGCAGGCGGGTGGGCTCCCCGAGGGTCCGGGCGGTGGCGAAGTCCGGATCCGCCTCGCAGTGGCCCGGGATATCGATGAACAGGAGGCGACGGAAGCCTGTTTCCACCGCCTGGTCCGCCAGGGCGGCGGCGTCCAGCGGGGCCTTCTCGGACCAGCCGGAGTAGCGGACTTCGCCGCGGCGGGCGTCGATGGCGGCGGTCAGGTGCCTCTGGAAGCGGGCCAGCAGCTGGTCCACCACCAGCGGGGACTTGTGGAGGATGGTGCCCACCACGAGCCACTGGGCCCCGTGGTCCAAGAAGTACTGGGCCTGGTCCGAGCTCCGGATGCCCCCGGCCACCTGGACGCAAGGGGGGTGGGGCCGTTGGCGGCAGCGGGCCAGCAGCCCCCCCAGCAGCTCCCGGTTGTTGCCGGTGCCTTGGGCCGCGTCCACGTCCACCAGGGCGATGCGCTGGAAGCCCAGGGCCAGGAAGCGGTCCAGGATCTCCGTCGCCCTCATTTCGTGGGCGTGGGCCCCGAGCGTCGGAACAACGCATCCGTTCTGGATGTTGAGGGTGGGGAAGACCTTCACGGGACGGGCAGGCTCCGATTCATGAACTCCGACAAGCTATTAACCCAAGCTTTGGGCGGAAAGACAAGCCAGGCTTATGGCCCCCCCTCCCGGGACAGCTTGGCGAGCAGGCCCGCCGCGGCCTTGGCCTCCGCCCCGCGGCGGCTCCCCTCCTCCGCCAGGGCCTCGTGGGGGCCCACCCGGACCCGGACCTGGAAGCGGGGGGCGTGGTCGGGGCCGCGGCGGCCCGCCAGCTCGTAGCTCGGGTGGGGCAGGCCCAGGGCCGCGGCGCGCTCCTGGAGGGTCGTCTTGGGATCGTGGCTCTCCCAGACGCCCACCTCCGCCCTTTGGATCTCCTCCAGGTAGCGTCCCTCCAGGAGTCGGAGCACGGCCGCGAGACCGTCCCCCCCCTCCAGGTGGCGGTCCATGAAAACCGCCGCGAGCAGGGCCTCCACGGCGTCCGCCAGGGGCTTGCGGAAGGCGGTCTTGAGCTTGGCGGGGGCCCCGGCCCCCCCGGAGGTGCGCAGGGGCAGGTCCAGGTCCTGGGCCCAGGCGTGCAGGGCCTCGGTACTCACGAGGAGGTGGCGCAGCTTGGACATGTGCCCCTCCGGCCAGTCCGGCTTCTCCCGGTAGATGAGCAGGGAAAGGGCCGTGTAGAGCAGGGCGTCCCCGAGGAATTCCAGCCGCTGGTTGTCCTCGGCGAGGCCCGCGGAGGGATGGGTCAGGGCCCGGGCCAGCAGTTCGGGGCGGGCGAAGCGGTAGCCGAGCCGTTCCTCGAAGCCTTCCGGATTCCCGGGGGGGCGGGGGGGATCGGGGGGAAGGGGGATGGCGATGGGAAATTCTCCGGGGGGGCTCGAACGCTACCAGGATACGGTCCTCAGGGGCCCCGGGAAAGTTGCCGAAGCGGTGTCGAGGGCATAGGAATTGCTCCCGCCCTTTCCCACCTTCAAGGAGCCGACGTGACCCAAGCCACGGAGCGGAAGTTCCTTCCCGCCCTGCTCGGGGCCCTGCACCAGGAGGGGGCCGAAGGGGAGCTGGTGCTGGAGCAGAGCGACGGGACCCGGCAGATCTTCTGGGCCGCCGGGAACATCGTGTACCTCAAGAGC
>CAYSXG010000491.1:0-3032 GCA_964434895.1 uncultured Solibacteraceae bacterium
GGACGGCCTCCGGTGGGTGCGGCAGTGCCACCCCGTGCTGGGGGGGGCCGCGGCGGTGGGCCTGGTGGTCGGGGCTGGGGCCTGGGGGATGGGGCGGCGTTGGGCCTGGGCGGGGCGGGGGGAGGTCCGCCCCTCGGGCCGCTGGCAGGGAGTCCTCGCCTGCGCCCTCCTGCTCCTGGCCATCTGGGGCCGCTTCAACGGCTACCCCCTGCGTTGGGGGGACGCCTTCAGCCGCTTCGAGGGGCCCGTGGCCCACCTCTCCCTCAATCCCGCCCTCTTCCTGCTGGAGACCCTGCAGGACGACAGCGGGGGCTACGACCTGGACCGGGTGCGCGGCGCCGCCCCCGCCCTGGCGGCCTACTTCGGCGCGCCGGCGGGGGAGGGGGCGGACGGACGGCCCCGCCTCGCCCGCCCGGTGCAACCCCGTCCCCTGGTGCCCCCCGGTTCGAGGCCCAACCTGGTCTTCCTTCACCTGGAGAGCCTGGGGGCCTACAAGTGCGGGGCCTTCGGGAACCCCGTGGACCCCACCCCGGCCTTCGACGCCCTGGCCCGGGAGGGGCTTCTTTTCGACCAGGTCTACGCGCCGGCGGAGAACACCAGCCGGGCCATGTTCGCCCTCCTCTTCGGCATCCCGGACACCAGTCCCGGCGCCCGCAACAGCGCCAGCCGCAATCCCCGCCTGGTGGACCAGCGCAGCCTGGTGAACGAGCTGGGCTACGAGAACGACTACCTGCTGGGGGGCACCGGCTCCTGGGCCCAGATCCGGGCCACCCTCAAGCACAACCTGCGGGGCCTCCAGGTATTCGAGGAGGGGGCCTTCGGGGATCCGGTGGTGGACGTGTGGGGCATCGCCGACGACGACCTGCTCCGCCACGCCCGGGAGCGCTTCGGGGCCCACCGGGCCCCCTTCTTCGCCCTGGTGCAGCTGGCGGGGAACCATCCGCCCTTCTCCCTGCCCTCGCACAAGCCGGACTTCCCCCGGCGGTCCCTGGGCCCCGGGGAGCTGGCCGCGGGCCAGTTCGCCTCCCAAGAGGAGTTCGATAGCCTGCGCCTCATGGACTGGAGCCTCGGGCGCTTCTTCGAGGCCGCGCGGAAGGAGCCCTGGTTCGCCAACACCCTCTTCGTGCTCTACGGCGACCACGGCGTGGCCCGGGGCAGCCGCGACGACCGCTACGGGGACCTGCGCCTGGCCAGCCACCACGTGCCTTTCCTGGTCTACGGACCCGGCCTCATCGCCCCGGGGAGGGTCTCGACGGTGGGGACCCAGATGGACGTGATGCCGACCCTCCTGAGCCTCCTGGGCGTGCCCTGCGAGAACCGCACCCTGGGCAAGGATCTCCGGGACCCCCGCTACCGCGAGGAGGGGGCCGCCTTCACCTTTTCGGTCTTCGCCGGGGGCAGCGCCCACGGCCTGATCCAGGGACGCCGCTACCTGGTGGTGGAGGGGGGGCGGAGCCGCCTCTACGACCTGGACGACCCCGGGGCCCGGGACCTCGCGGACCTCGAGCCCCAGCGGGCCCGGGCCATGGGCGCCCTGGCCGAGGGCTTCCTCCAGTGGTCCCGCTACCTCATGGCCAACAACCGGCCCTGATTTGAACGAGGGGGACCGCCCGGTCGCTACGCTCCCTCTGCGTCCCCCTCGTGCTCCCCACGCGGCGATCGGGCAAAGCCCGTTCGCTGCGTCTGGATCCGAACGTTACCGGTAGCCCGCCCGGGGGTTCTCCTCGTGGCCCGCCTGCTTGAGCACCAGTTCCTTCTCCGCCAGGTGCAGGTCCGAGGCCACCATCCGGGCCACCAGCTCGTGGATGTCCACCCGGGGCTCCCAGCCCAGGACCCGCCGGGCCTTGGAAGCGTCCCCCTCCAAATGGTCCACCTCCGCCGGCCGGAAGTAGCGCGGCTCGATCTCCACGTGGCGCTTCCAGTCCAGGTCCAGGGGCGCGAAGACCAGGTCCAGGAAGTCCCGGATGCGCAGGCTGGTCCCCGTGGCCACCACGTAGTCGTCGGGCCGCTCCTGCTGGAGCATGCGCCACATGGCGTCCACGTAGTCGCCGGCGAAGCCCCAGTCGCGCCGGGCCTCGAGGTTGCCCAGGAAGAGCTTGTCCTGGAGGCCCAGCTTGATGCGGGTGGCGGCGCGGGTGATCTTGCGGGTGACGAAGGTCTCGCCCCGGCGCGGGCTTTCGTGGTTGAAGAGGATGCCGTTGCACACGAACATCCCGTAGCTTTCCCGGTGGTTGATGGCCTGGTAGTGGGCGAAGACCTTGGCGCAGGCGTAGGGGCTGCGGGGCTCGAAGGAGGTGCCCTCGTGCTGGCGGGGCTTGGCGCTGCCGAACATCTCGGAGCTGCCGGCCTGGTAGACCCGCACCTGCTTCCCGGAGGCGTCCTGGAAGGCCCGCACCGCCTCCAGCAGCCTCAGGGTGCCCAGGGCCACCACGTCGGCGGTGAATTCCGGCTGGTCGAAGCTCACGCGGACGTGGCTCTGCGCCCCCAGGTTGTAGACCTCCTCGGGCTGCACCTGGTCCAGCACCCGGCGCAGGCCCCCGCCGTCCAGCAGGTCCCCGTAGTGGAGCTGCAGGTGGGGGCTCAGGTGGGGCATCACGTAGAGGTGGTCGATGCGGTCGGTGTTGAAGTTGGAGGCGCGGCGGATGATGCCGTGGACCTGGTAGCCCTTGGAGAGCAGCAGCTCCGCGAGGTAGCTGCCGTCCTGGCCCGTGATGCCGGTGACGAGGGCTCGCTTCATGGGGGTCATGGCCCCAGGGTACGTCCGGGCCCCCCGGGGGCCAAGGGCCGGTAGAATGGCCCATGCTCTTCGACTCGCCCTCGTCCTTCGGCCGCGCCTTCCGCATCCTCACCTTCGGCGAAAGCCACGGGGCCGGGGTAGGGGTGGTCCTCGACGGCGTGAAGCCGGGCCTGCCCTTCGACCTGGAGGCCATCCAGAAGGAGCTGGACCGCCGCCGTCCGGGCCAGTCGGACCTGGTCACCCCGCGGCAGGAGGCGGACCGGGTCCAGGTGCTATCGGGGGTCTTCGAGGGCCG
>CAYSXG010000492.1:0-3028 GCA_964434895.1 uncultured Solibacteraceae bacterium
CCGGCGGAAGGGGGTGGGGGGCGGGTCGGCCCACGGGTGAACGTGGACCCAGGTGGAGGAGTTGCTGGTCCGGCATCTGGAGGGCGGGACCCGGGAGGTGGCCCGGCGGGCCTTCGAGGCCCTGGGCCGCGCCGAGGCCCGGGTCGACGGGGTGTCCCTGGAGCAGGTCCATTTTCACGAGGTGGGGCTCCAGGACAGCCTCGCGGACGTGGCCCTGGCCGCGGCGGGCTGGGTGGCCTTGGGGGAGCCCGCGGTCCACGTGGGGCCGGTGGCCACCGGCTACGGACGCGCGCGCATGGCCCACGGCGACTACCCCATTCCCGCCCCGGCGGCCCTTCTGCTCCTCGAAGGCTTCGAGGTGGTCCGGGGCCGGGCCCCCGAGGACCGGGAGCTCTGCACGCCCACCGGGGCGGCCCTGGCCTCGGCCTTGGCGACCCACCGACGGGCCCCCTCCCGCTTCGTTCCGCGCCGCATCGGCTTCGCCGCCGGAGGCTGGGACTTCGAAGGGAGCCCCAACGTCTGCCGCTTCATCCTCGGGGAGGTGCCCGCGGGGGCTCCCCACCTGCTGCAGATCGAAACCAACGTGGACGACGCCACCCCCCAGCAGGTGGCCCACGCCCAGGCCCGGCTCATGGAGGCCGGGGCTCTGGACGTTTGGGTCCTCCCGGCCACCTTCAAGAAGGGGCGCAGCGGGTGGGTGCTGGGGCTGATCTCGGAGCCGGCCCGGCTGGAGGCCCTGTCCCAGATCCTGGTGGCGGAACTGCCGACCCTGGGCCTGAGGTGCTGGCCCCTTCAGCGGATGGAGGCAGAACGCGGCTTCACCAAGCTCGACGTGGAGGGGCGACCCCTCTCGGTCAAGGAGGGGCGATGGCCGGGCACCCTCACGCGACAAGCGGAGTTCGAGGAGGCCCGGAGCATCGCCGAGGAGCTGGACCTGCCCCTGCGGGAGGTCCCGAACCGCCGCCATCCCCCGGAGTACCCGGGCCCCGGCGTTCACCGGGGCCCGGGGGATCGCCGGGGAGCTGGCCCTGCCCCTGCGGGAGGTCCAGAACCGCGTCCATCGCCAGGAATGACCGGGCCCCGGCTTTCGCCGGGGCCCGGGTTCAGGCGCTTCTAAGCGTTCCAGGGATCAGGGCTTCCAGGTCGGCATGCCCGTGCCCCAGAAGTAGGTGTCGAACCAGGGCTGGTAGTCCTTGCCGGAAACGGCCTTGAGGAGGTCCGGGACGTCCTGGTTGTAGCTGGGGGGGTACCAGGCGAAGTTCTTCTGGTAGGTGCGGAGGAAGCGGACGAACTTCTCCTCGCCGAGCTCCTTGTGAAGGCAGGCCAGCAGGAAGGCCCCCTTGGAGTAGACGAGTTCGGTGCGGAAGCGGGCCTCCTCTTCATGGCTGGGGCTCAGGGCGTTGGCCAGGGGGATGGGGGAGGCAGCCGCCGCGGGCTTGGCCTTGCTCTCCCACTCCTTCACGATCTGCTCGTAGACCTCGGGCCCCTTGTTCTTCATGGCCCTCACGGCCAGGGCGGAGGAGTATTCCGCGAAGGACTCCGTGAGCCACTGGTCCTCCTGGCCCCACATCTTCACCTGGTGGGCCCAGTACTGGTGGCCGATCTCGTGGGCCAGCATGCGGTTCACCCAGCCGCCGACCATGCCGAAGCCCGAGGCCATGATGCGGTTGATTTCGTCGCCGGTGGCGTCGAAGGCCTCCCGGGTGAGCCAGATCATGCCCGCCGGGGCCTGGCCAAAGCCCAGCTGGGGCACCTCCACGAGGTTGATCTCGTCGAAGGGGACGTTGCCGTAGAGCACCTGGTAGAAGTCGAGGACCCCGTGGGCCGTCTTCATCAGGGGCTCCACGCCCTTGGGCACGCCCGCGTAGCTCCAGGCCCGGATGGTCCGGCCGTTGCGCACCATCTCGGAGGATTCGTACTTGCCCCCGGCGATGGAGAACCACAGGGTGGGCTTGTCCAGCTTGGCTTCGACGATGTTGTGGGTGGCGTTGGAGGTGCGGCTGATCGTCTTGGCGGAAACGATGGCTACGTAAGGCTTTTCCACCGCCACCTTGGCCTGCACCGTGTAGCCCTGACCCGCCCCCTGGGGCTCGGGGATCCAGCCCTCGCCGGGGGTCAGGCGCCAGTAGTTGTCCGAGGTCTGGTCGCCGCCCAGGAAATCTCCCTCGATCTCGAAGCGGAGCTTGAGGGTCTTCCCGTTGGGGGCCGGGGCGGGCAGCTTCACCAGCAGGTTGCTCTCCCGCTGATCGAAGGGCAGCTCCTTCCCGTTCTCGTCCAGGATCCGGCGCACGTCGCTTCGGCGCAGCTGCCAGGTTCCCAGCTTGCCCCGGCCGGCGGTGACGTCCTTCATGTAGAGGGAGAGGACCTGGATGTTGGGGCGGATGATCTGCAGGGTCTCCGTGAGGTTGAGGGTGGCGAAGGACTTCTTGGAGGCCACCAGGTCCACGTCCAGATGGGAGAGGCGGAAGTCGGGGTCCGTGGGGGCCTTCCGGTTCCAGCCGATGGGCTGGTAGGAGACCACGGCGGTGGGCATGGAGTTGATGGCCCCGAAGCGGCTGCGCGGGCTCTGCAGCATCAGGGACTCCAGCCGGCCCCAGGCCTCGTCGTAGGTGTAGATCCAGTGGTGCTTGGCTCCGGTGATCTGGGCGCTGGCCACCTTGGCCGTGGGGGCGTTGACGGCGCGGTAGGCGAACATCTGGCCCAGGGGCAGCCGGTTCACCAGCTTGTTCTCGTAGGGGGGCGTGGTGGCGTCGTCGAGGGCGAAGAACTTCTCCTCCGCCGCGTAGGCCTCCTTGGGGGCCGGGGCGGCGGCTCCGGTCAGGGCCGGAAGCTCCGCCCCACCCACCCAGAGGGCGATCTCCGTGAGGGGTTCCTCGATCTGGAGGCCGCCAGGGGTCTTGGTGGGCACGATCTTGCTGTTTTCCTTCATGTTGAAGGTAGTAAGGGGGTGCTGGATGGGATCCGTGGCCAGGTAGGAGAAGGTCCCCTCCCCCTTGAAATAGAGGCCTTCGGGCTTGTCGCCGGCCCG
>CAYSXG010000493.1:0-3002 GCA_964434895.1 uncultured Solibacteraceae bacterium
GGCGGGTACAGGCCCCTCCCGCATCCCGCGTGGCCATCCCGTTCCCGGGGTGTATTAGCTTGGGGCAGGGCCCCCCACCCCGCCCTCCGCCCGCCGCCCCCTGGGCTCCCGTTCCAGCCCCTGGGCCCGGGCCCTCGCCGGGGCCCTGGCCAGGGCCCGGGTTCCCCCGAACGCCATCTCCGCCGCCAGCATGCTCTTCGCGGCCCTGGGGGCCGCCGCCATGGCGGCCTCCCCCCACGGCCCCCGCCGCGCCCTGCTGCTCGGGGCCGCGGCCTGCGTGCAGCTGCGCCTGGTCTGCAACCTGCTGGACGGCATGGTGGCGGTGGAGGGAGGGCTGAAGGGGGCCACGGGGGACCTCTGGAACGAGGCGCCGGACCGGGTGGCGGACAGCCTCTTCCTGGTGGGGGCGGGTTACGCGGTGCCGGGCCTGGCCTGGGCCCCGGCCCTGGGCTGGGCGGCGGCCCTGGCCGCCATGGCCACGGCCTACGTGCGGGCCCTGGCCGCCTCCCTGGGGCTGCCCCAGGACTTCCGCGGCCCCATGGCCAAACCCCACCGCATGGCGACCCTCACGGCGGCGCTGGTCCTCGCGGCCCTGGCTCCCTGGACGGCCCTGCGCGAAGGCGCCCTGCCGGTGGCGCTGGGCCTGATCCTGGTCGGGGCCCTCCTCACGGTCCTGCGCCGGCTTTCCCGGGCTGCGGACCTGCTGAGGTCCCGATGAGGCTCTGGATCCACCTGCCCCCCCGCCTGCGCCTGGCCCTTCTCGGCGTGCTGGGCATCCTGGCGGCGGCCAGCCTCGTGACGATCGCTCTGGCGCGGCTGCAACCCCAGAAGAACCACGCCGAGCTGCGCCAGCGCGTGCGCACGTGGTGGTGGATGGCGGGCCTCTTCGTGCTGGTGCTCATGCTCCCGCGCCCCTACGCCATCGCCTTCTTCGCCTTCCTTAGCTTCCTGGCCCTCAAGGAGTACCTGACCATCATCCCCACCCGGCGGGCGGATCGCCGGGTGCTGTTCTGGGCCTACCTGGCCATCCCCGTGCAGTACCTCTGGGTGGGCGTGGACTGGTACGGCATGTTCGCCATCTTCATCCCCGTCTACATGTTCCTGCTCATCCCCATGCGCATGATCCTCATCGGCGAGACCGAGGGCTTCCTGCGGGCCGTGGGGACCCTGCACTGGGGCCTCATGGCCATGGTGTACAGTCTTTCCCACCTGGCCTACTGCCTGAACATGCCCGGGGACCCCCTCAAAGGCGGCGGTGTGTCCGCCCTGTTGTTGGTGGTCTTCCTCACGCAGTTCAACGACGTGGCCCAGTACGTCTGGGGCCGCAGCTTGGGGCGACGTCCCGTCCTGCCCAAGGTGAGCCCCAAGAAGACGGTGGAGGGCCTCGCGGGGGGCGTCCTCACCACCACCCTCCTGGCCACGGCGCTGGGTCCCTGGCTCACGGGCCTGGACCGCCCCAGGGCGGCGATGGCGGGGCTCGTCGTCGGCTTCGGCGGCTTCATCGGCGACGTGACCGTCTCCGCCCTCAAGCGGGACCTGGGCCTGAAGGACAGCGGCAGCCTGCTGCCGGGCCACGGGGGCATCCTGGACCGGGTGGACAGCCTGGTGTGCACGGCCCCCCTGTGGTTCCACTTCCTGCGCTACTTCCAGGCCTTCTGATGCTGCTGCGCTGGCTCTGGTACAGGGGCTTCGTGTGGGCCCTCACGCGGCTGTGGCTGGGGGTCAACCTGCGCCACGGCGAGCGGCTGCCCCAGGAGGGCCCGGCCCTGCTGGTGGCCAACCACAACAGCCACCTGGACGCCATGCTGCTGGTGAGCCTCCTGCCCGGGCGCCTCCTGCCGCGCGTCCGGCCCGTGGCGGCGGCGGACTACTTCCTGCGCAGCCCCCTCCTGGCCTGGTTCGCCCTGAGGGTCGTGGGCATCCTCCCCATCTCCCGGCGGGGCGGCGAGGACCCGTTGGCGGGGGCCGCGGAGGCCCTGGGCCGGGGGGAGATCCTGGTCTTCTTCCCCGAGGGCAGCCGGGGCGAACCCGAGCGGCTGGCGGACTTCAAGTCCGGCCTCTGGCACCTCCTGAAGCGCCACCCGGAGGTGCCGGTGCACCCGGTCTTCATGCACGGCCTGGGCAAGAGCCTGCCCCGGGGGGAGGGGCTGCTGGTGCCCTTCGTCTGCGACGTCTTCGTGGGGGAGCCCCTGGCCTTCACCGAGGACCGCGCCGCCTTCATGGCGGGCCTTCGGGGCCGCATGGACGCCCTCGCCGCCGAGGGGCATTTCCCGGCCTGGGACTGATCCTCGCGCGGCGCAGTAGACTTTCCCATGGCCATCAGCATCTTCGACCTCTTCAAGATCGGCATCGGGCCGAGCTCCTCCCACACGGTGGGGCCCATGAAGGCCGCGCGGATGTTCGTGGAGGCCCTGAGGGCCGAAGGGCGCCTCGCCTCGGTGGCCTTCGTCCGCACGGAGCTCTACGGTTCCCTGGGGGCCACGGGAAAGGGCCACGGCAGCGACAAGGCCGTGATCCTGGGCCTCATGGGGGAGACCCCCGAAGGCGTGGACGTGGAGGCCATCGAGGGGCGCCTGGCGGAGGTGAGGAGCCGCGGGAAGCTGCGCCTCCTGGGGGAGCGGGAGGTCCCCTTCAAGGAGTCCGAGCACCTGGCCATGCTCCGGAAATCCCTCCCCTTCCATCCCAACGGCATGCGCATGACGGCCTATTTCGGGGAGGGGATGGAGCCCTACAGCCGTCTCTACTTCTCGGTGGACGGGGGCTTCGTGGTGTACGAGGACGGCCGGGGGGTCGGGGCGTTAACGACGCTGCCGGGCGCGTTCGGCGGCCAGGTGGCGGTGGCGCGCGGCCCGAGCGGCGGGGTGAAGCTCTCGGGGAGCGGATCGTGGGTCTGCTCGATCCAGCTGAAGGGCGACGTGCTCTGCGAGATCAACTTCAAGATGGACCAGCAGAAGCCGCTCGGCTTCCTGGTGCACCACAAGAGCGACAAGGCGGGGTACGCG
>CAYSXG010000494.1:0-2998 GCA_964434895.1 uncultured Solibacteraceae bacterium
TCGCCTTCATGGTGGCCGATGTCGCGACGCAGAAGGTTCAATCCTTGATAGGTCGTGTAGCCGGGGACCCCCAGGTTGACGGCCTCGATCTCGCGCCCCGGGTTGGCCTCGCGCAGCAGCCGTTCGAGGACCTTGGGATAAGGGAGGTCCGCCGGATCGAACTTCATCGGGTTTTCCTTGTTCGTCATCGGCCCGCGGAAGCCGAACGTTACCGAATCCCCGGGGCCGAGGACCCGGATACCCTCCTGCCGGGGCAGCCCGCCCCGGTCTTCGCGGGGGGGTACGCCTACCTGGTGCTGCACCAGGTGCGCATCCTCGAGACCACCGGCGATCACCTCATCTACGTGGGGCAGGTGTTGGAAGGAACCTTGCAGGACCCGGAAAAGAAGCCCTACGTGCACGTCCGCAAGGACGGATTCGGGTATTGATGCTAGCTGGGGGTTCCGCGCTGCGCACACCCCCGTACCCCTGCGCTCCGAGGCAGCAAAGCCGCACCTGCGCTTTAGGCGGGGCCACGGGAAAGGGCGGGATTCGTGCGGGCCGATCCCGCTTATCCTGGTTCCATGAAGCTCACCATCGCCCACAGCCCGGATTCCGACGACGCCTACATGATGGCCCCCCTGGCCCTGGGCTGGCTGGATCCGGGGGGCTTCGAGATCGAGTTCATCCGCAAGGACATCGAGCAGCTGAATTCCGAGGCCCTCGAAGGCCGCTACGACGTCACGGCCATCAGCTTCGGGGCCTACCCGGAATTGAGGGGCACCTATGATCTCCTGACGGCTGGATCCAGCATCCAGGAGGGCACGGGGCCCCTGGTGGTGAGCCGGAGCCCCATGTCCCCGGCGGACTTGAGGGGGCATATCCTGGCGGTCCCCGGCCTGCGGACCAGCGCCTACCTCTCCCTGCGCCGGTTTTGGGAGGAGGGGCATCCCGGAGACCCAGGTCTCAACTGCGAGCTCCTCCCCTTCGACCAGATCCTCCCGGCGGTGGCGGAGGGGCGCTTCGAGGCCGGCCTGCTCATCCATGAAAGCCAACTGATGTACCGACAGGCGGGCCTCCACCTGGTGGTGGACCTCGGGGCCTGGTGGAAGGAGGCCTACGACCTGCCCCTGCCCATGGGGGGGAACGCCATCCGGAAGGGGATGGACCCCGATCTGAAGGGGCGCTTCGCCCGCCTCATGCGCCGGAGCGTCGAGATGGCCCGGGCCCGCCACTGGGAGAGCGTGGACTATAGCCAGTCCTTCGGCCGGGGCATGGACCGGGAGATGGTGGGCCGCTACGTCAATGCCTGGGTGAACGACTTCACGGAGGATCCGGGACCCCGGGGCCGGGAGGCCGTGCGCCGCCTTCTGGGCCAGGATCCCGTCTGGATCCAAGGCTGATGCGGGGTTCCCCCCGGGCACCCGCTGGCTTGGGCTTTGCTGGGAGGAATCCGCCCCGGGGCGGGTCAAATTCCTGACCCATGCCGGTTCTCGGGGCCTTTTTGGGGCGGGGATCCCCCCTCCGCGCGCCAGAATGCATCGAACTCTTGCAATTCCACGAACGTGCTAGGATTGACGGCAAACTTCCATACGCCTATCAATGTTGCTACGAATGTCCACAGGGTCTCCGTTCCTATTTCTTCTGAGTTGAGGTTCCCATGCGGCCTTGGGGTTCTACCCGCCACCTGATCCTTCCCACCCTGATGCTGGGCATCGTGGCGGGGTGCGGCGGGGGGGGGGCTGGGATCTCGGCCGGGGGCACGCGCCAGATCAACACCCTCCCCTACGTCGGGAGCGTCAGCTACTCGCCCAACGATCCCATCCTGGTCCGGAACCGGGTCTACACGATCACGGCGAAGGTGGTGGATCCGGATATCGGGGATTCCGTGCTGCAGACGGAATGGGACTTCGGCGAGGGGGCCCCCACGAAGGTGGTGGACGGCGTCAGCCTCACCCACTCCTTCACCCACGAAGAACCCCCTCCGATCCGCGTGCGGGCTTCGGACTCCTCCGGCAACTTCGGGGAATGGCGGAGCTTCACCCCCGTCGTCGACGCCACCCCCTCCCCGGTGAGGGGGAGCTTCATTTCCCCGGCGGCGGCGGCCACCTTCCAGGCGGACCTGGGCGGGGATATCCGCATCCCCTTCACCCTCCGGGCCACGACCACCACCCCCAACGCGACCATTCCCGCGGAGGGCATCAGCTTCGACCCCGACGATTCCACGGCCCAGATCCTGAGCAAGCAGGACAACAGGGACGGCACCTTCACCATCACGGTCCGCTACCCCGCGGCGTCCACGGCCGGGGACCGCACGGTCAACCCGAAGGCGGTCGTCACGGATTCGGCCAGTTTCGGCAGCGACCTCATCCTCTGCCCCCCCATCACCATTCAGACGCGGCAGTTCATCAACAACGCCCCCACCATCAACATCACCAATCCCAGCTCTCCGACGGTCTCGGGCTTCACCACCAAACCCATGACCCTGGACTTCATCGTCAGCGATCCCGACGGGGACGCCCTGAACTACACCGTGGATTGGGGAGACGGAACCCCGGTCCTTTCCGGCGTGGTGACCGGGGACACCAAGGCGGGCGTCGCGGTCCATCTCCAGCACCCCTACGCCGATACCTTCACCTCCGCCACGAAGTCCGCCACGGTTCGCCTGAACGCCACGGACAACCATTCCGTCAGCGGGACGGCGGTGGAGCAGGTGCGGACCTTCAACATCCAGTTCAACGACTTCCCCACCGCGGCCATCACCTCCCCCCAGGCCAGCGCCTTCCTGCCCACCCTGGGCGACATCTCCGGCACCATCCCGCCGGGCTTCGTGGACCCGCCCACGGCGAACTCCCCGGACATCGTCGTCGTACCCAACGGGGGCAAGCTCAAGTTCGCCAGCACCGCCACCCCTCCGGGGAGCGGGGAGGCCAACCTGACCTACAGCTGGACCCTCCAGGGGGGCACTCCCGCCCCTTCCGCGGCCCCGGTTCCGGGCCCGGTGGGCCTCCCCGTGGCC
>CAYSXG010000495.1:0-2997 GCA_964434895.1 uncultured Solibacteraceae bacterium
GCCAGCGGGGTTCCGGCTCTGCCCCTCACCGGGCTGTGGGAATTGGCCTCCATCCTACGCAGGGCCGATCGGGTCATCGCCCCGGATACGGGGTTGCTTCACCTGGCGGTGGTCCTGGGCGTGCCGGTCACGGCCCTCTACGGGCCTTCGGACCCGTTGGTGGCGGGTCTCCCCCCTGGGAGCGGCGAGGTCCTGCGCACCGGCATCGGGTGCTCCCCCTGCAGGGAAAGAACCTGCCAGCGCCGGCAGTGCCTGGAGGAGCTGCTTCCGGAATTCGTAGCTGCGCGGGTCTAGTCCGCCAGGAAGGCCTCCAGAGCGGCGAGGGCGCGTTCCCGATGGGCCTGTCCCTTGGCGGTCTTGAGGCCCCGGGCCCCGCCGGCCCGCTTGAGGGCTCGATGGTCGAGCAGCCCGTCCGGAAGGGGGGGGAGCAGCCCGATCATGGCGTTGGTGGGGCCGAAGTCCTTGAGGGAGGCGTGGGCGAGGTAGTGGAGCAGGGCCCCGAGGACGGTCTCCCGGGGGAAGGGCTTCGGCGCCAGCCCCCGGGCCGCCCGATCCACGGAAAGGGCCGCCGCCAGACCCCCGGCGGCGCTTTCGAGGTACCCTTCGACCCCGCTGAGCTGGCCGGCGATCCAGAGGCCGGGCGCGGCCTTGACGGCCAGGGTCGGGTCTAGCACCCGCGGGGCCTGCACGTAAGTGTTGCGGTGGATGCTGCCGAAACGCACGAAGGCCGCCTCTTGGAGGCCGGGGATCAACCGGAAGACCTCCTTCTGGGCGCCCCATTTGAGGCGGGTCTGGAAGCCCACCAGGTTGAAGTGGTCCCCGGCCAAAGTGTCCTGACGCAGCTGGACGACGGCGTGGGGCCACCGCCCGGTGCGCGGGTCGTCCAGCCCTACGGGCTTCATGGGGCCGTAGCGGAGGGTCTCCCGCCCCCGATCCGCCATCACCTCGATGGGAAGGCAGGCCTCGAAGTAGGGCGTGTCGAAGTCGTGGAGCTCCGCGCGTTCCGCGGCGAGCAGCGCGTCCAGGAAGCGTTCGTACTCCGCCGCGTTCAGGGGGCAGTTGATGAAGTCGGCTTCCCCCTTGTCGTAGCGGGAGGCCCGGTAGGCGATGGACATGTCGATGGAGTCGGCTTCGACGATGGGCGCGATGGCGTCGTAGAAGAAGAGGCGGTCCCCCCCGCACTGGCGGGCGAGCCACTCCGCCAGCGGCTCCGCGGTGAGGGGGCCCGTGGCCAGGAGGGTGGGGGGCGGGGCCGGAGGTTGGGTGACGGGGCCCACGGACATTGGGTGGTTGGGGTGGGCTCGGAGTTCGGTGGTGACCCGTTCGGAAAAGGCGTCCCGATCCACGGCGAGGGAGTTTCCCGCCGGCACGCGGGTGGCTTCCGCGCAGCGGAGGATGAAGGAGTCCATGCGCCGCATCTCGGCCTTGAGAATGCCAGTGGCGGAATGGGGATCGTCGCTCTTGAAGGAGTTGGAGCACACCATCTCCGCGGCCCGCCCCGTCTGGTGCGCGGGAGTCTGGGCGTGGGGCCTCATCTCGAAGAGGGAGACGGCGTGCCCGCGCTGGGCCAGCTGCCAGGCCGCCTCCGATCCCGCGAGGCCCGCCCCGATGACATGAACCTCCATGCGCTCCCTCCGAAACCAAGTCTATCGGGAGGAACGGCGGGGTTCGGCTATCCGGTGGTGTCGAAGCGCTGGAGCCCCATGGCGTAGACACCCACCCGCCCGCCTCCCTGAAGCCCTGCGATGGAGGCGGCCAGCAGATCGTCCCCGGTGGAGGTCCGGGCGTCTTGGGCGGAGGCATCCAGGGAAATGGAAGTAACCCCCTCCGCCGAGAGGGACTCGCGGCGCCCGTCGCCGTAGAGCAGCTCAAGCCGGGAGTAGACGGGATCCTTCACGTCGATGATGTGGTCGCCGTTGGCGTCGAATTTCGCCAGCTCCTCGAAGCCGTCCCGAGCCCCGTGCTGGTCGCCGAAGAGCTCGCTCCCGTCGTCGATGCGGCCGTTGCCGTCCCGGTCCAGGGCCAGGAAGGCCGAGGCCCCCTTCACGAAGGACGTGGCTCGTTGGTCCCCGTCCCCCTGCAGATCGAAGGGGCGCGCCCCATCGGCCCCGGTGGTGCTCGGGCCGTCGCCTTCGAAGTCCAGGACCAGCGGATCCTTTCCCCGGGGCTGGCGAGGCGGCAGCTGGGGACGCGGGCCTTCGGTTACGGAGATGCTCACGCGGGTGAACTCCACGTGTACGGAGGTGTCGCCGGATTGGAGATCCACCGTGACGTGGCTGGCCTCGATTTCCAGTTCCTCGCCCGGATGCTCGGGAGTGGGATGGAGATCCCGGTTTGGGGTCGCGGCCTGCGGCGGATCGTGCGCCTCGGGTTCTGCGGCCTGGTCTTCTAAGGCTTCCCTGCGCGCGGTCTGGAAGTCCTTCCCTTCCAGGCTGATCTTCAACAGGATCTCATCGTTTACGGCCTTGGAATCCGCCGTCGGATCGTCCGGAGGCTGGGGCCCGCGGGCCCTAGGGGCTCCGTCATGAACCGCCGGGACCGGGGCGTGCGAAACACTGGGAAGCGGAACGATCCCGGTCATGGCCCCTCCGTGGGCATGAAGCCTCCATGCACCATGCTTATCGGCTGCGTTTTCGAGGGCGTAGAGTGAAAAAAGCGATATCGATGGCGACCCTGTAAAATTTCAGCTTGCGTCCCCCGGCCACTTTGGTAATCTAGTCATCCGGCCGCGATTGAGGTTGCGGTGATGGGCGAGGTAGCGAGTGCGGGTGAGAGCCTGCGTGAGGGACCGAGTTCGAGGCGTCTTTGAAAACCGGATAGAGAGAAATGGAAGCCTTTGAGAGCTTCGCCGGCTGAGGTCGGTGGAGCGACTAAACAACCAGAGTACGAATCGAGTCGGCATGCTTTAGGGTGTGGTGATTCGAGGAAGAGACTAGGAATTGAACATGAGAGTTTGATCCTGGCTCAGAATGAACGCTGGCGGCGTGCCTAACACAT
>CAYSXG010000496.1:0-2989 GCA_964434895.1 uncultured Solibacteraceae bacterium
GGATCAGCCGGCCAGCCAGGCTTCGGCCCAGCAGGGCCCAAGCGGGGGTCGGCCGGAAGCGCAGGGGCACGGCGAGGCCGAGGGCGGCGAAGGCGAGGGTCCAGCCGTCCACCAGGGCGGCCCTTCCCAGGGTCCAGGCCACGGCCGCCAGGAGGGCCACCGCCCCGGCATTGACCCCGTCGAGGAAGGCGCGGGCGTCGGGGGACCGGCGCGCCTCCGGCAGGATCCGCCCCAGCAGTCCCAGGAAGAGGAAGGAGGGAAGGAAGATCCCCAGGGTGGCCAGGGCCGCCCCCTTCCATCCGCCCAGCAGGTAGCCGATGAAGGTGGCCGTGGTGAAGACGGGTCCCGGCGTCACCTGCCCCGCCGCGACGGCGTCCAGGAGCTGGGCCTGGGAGAGCCAGTGCCAGCGGTCCACGAGATCGGCCTGGAGGAAGGCCAGCAGGACGTAGCCGCTCCCGAAGACCAGCGCCCCCGCCTTGAGGAAGAACAAGAAGAGGCTGCCGGCCCCCAGGGAGGGGATGCCCGGCGCCGCGGAAAGGCAGGCCGGCCAAAGCCCCGCGGTCCCCCGCCGGCGCGCGAGGTCCACGCCGAGGGCCCAGACCCCGGCCCCCAGAAGCAGGGCCAGGGGAGGAAGGCCCGCCCAGGCCCCGACCAGGACCGCCCCCGCGAGCAGCCACCGCGCTCCGCGAAGGGCCGTCCGGGACAGGCTCCAGGCCGCCTGGCCCACGACGGCCAGCACCATCGGCTTCAGCCCGTAGAGGAGGCCCCGGGCCTGGGGCCGGAGGCCGAAGCGGACGTAGGCCCAGGCCAGGGCCAGCGTCAGCAGGGCCGCGGGCAGGATGAAGCAAAGGCCCCCCACCGCGAGGCCCGCCCAGCCGGCCCGCCGGTACCCGAGGCCCATGGCCAGCTGGGTGGAACCCGGCCCCGGCAGGAGGTTGCAGGCCCCCAGGAGGTCCAGGAACGCCTCGCGGGAGACCCAGCGCCGGCGGCGCACCGCCTGGTCCTCCATCAGCGCCACGTGGGCCGCCGGCCCGCCGAAGGCCGTGAGGCCCAGGCGAAGGAAGAGGAGCGCCACCTCACCGAGCCGCGCCCAGCGACGCCGACGGCCTCGAACAACGAGTCCCGTTGCTCTTCGGCCGTCCTCACGCCGGCTCACGCCATCGACCCCCGCCGCGAGGCCGCTATTCCTCTAGCGTCTCCTAGAGATCGATCTCGCCCATGCCGAGATCGTCGCCACCCTCGGCGTTGATGGCGGGAGAGACGTCCAGGTCGTTCTCTATCCCGAGCATGTCGCTGGCGGAAGCGTACATCTGGCCGACGGTCTGCTTGCGGGTCTCCAGGGTCTGGATGAGCTCCTGGACGCGCTTGATCTCGGAATTCAGATGGGCCCATTCGGACCGGATGGTGTTGTTCATCTGCTCCACTTCGCGCCGGCTGTGGGTCCGGGCATTCTCGTAGAAGCTCTGTTGGTCCTTGCTCAGCTCCATGACTGCTCCCTGGTGTGTGGATAGGCGCGAAAGAAGTAGCGTAGCGCAAAAGGCGGCGGGCCGGCCTCCTGCCCTTTTTTAAGAGCGGGTCAGGACCAGGGCCCACCACAGAAGGCCCCCCACGAGCAGGGCCAAGCCCGCGAGCACCGGGACCATCCATCGCGGCCTGCGGGATTCCGGCTCGTCGGGAGGGAAGACCGGCGCGGGGGGTGGCGCCAAGGGGGGGCGGCGGGTCACGGGGGTCGTGGTGGTGGGGGGATCCTCCAGGGCCGCGGGCCGGGGGACGGCCGGAGCCGCGGGCATGGGCCGCGCCGGGGTTGGAGGCTTCAGGGAGAAGCGGTTGGCCAGCAACTCCTCCAGCTGCTCCTTCGTGCCCCTCAGCAGGGTGTTCACGTACTCGGCCACGTCGTGGTCCGTGGGCTCGTTGCCGTAGCGGACCAGGAGGTCCTTTAGGTCCCGCTCCATGAGCCGGGCCGAGGAGTAGCGGCTCTCCACGCTCTTCTGCAGGGACTTGGAGACGATGGCGGCCATTTCCTTGGTCACCGCTGGGTTCACCACCGACACGTCCGTGACGCGGCCCATGCGCACCTTCTCGAGCACCCCCAGTTCGCTGTCGGCCTGGAAGCAGCGCTCCCCCGTGAGCAGCTCGAAGAGCACCAGGCCCAGGGAGTAGATGTCCGAGCGTCCGTCCAGGGGCTGGGCCAGGGCCTGCTCCGGGCTCATGTAGAGCAGCTTGCCCTTGAGGGCCCCCGCCATGGTCTGGGTGTTCTTGGTGGCGGCCTTGGCGATGCCGAAGTCCACCAGCTTCACGGCCCCCTCGTAGCTGATGAGGATGTTCTGGGGGCTGATATCGCGATGGACGAGCTTCAGCTCCCGGTCGTTGAGCCCCTTCTTCCGGTGGGCGTAGTCCAAGGCCCCGGCCACCTTCATGGCCACCACGGCCGCCACGGATTCCGGCAGGGGCAGGCGGTACTCCCGGACCTTGCGGAGGAGGCTGCGGAGATCCCGGCCGTCCACGTACTCCATGGCGATGTAGTAGGAGCCGGCCGCCTTTCCGAGATCGAAGATCTGCGCGATGTTCGGGTGGGTGAGCTGGGCGGCCAGCTTGGCCTCGTCGATGAACATCGTGACGAATTCGTCGTTGTCCGAGAGATGCGGCAGGATGCGCTTGATGGCGACGATCTTCTGGAAATTGTGCACGCCCCGCTGTTTGGCCTTGAAGAGCTCGGCCATGCCCCCCACGGCGATCTTTTCCAGCAAGTAGTAGTTGCCGAACTCCTCCAGGGACTCCGGGGGCGGGGTTTCGGAGTCCGGGAAGCGGTCCAGGCCGGGGATCGGGGGCAGCTTGGTCGGGGTCGGCTGGGGCTTGAACACCGGCTCCGTGAGGGTGGGGGTGAGGAAGCTGATCTCCGCGGACTTGTCCTCTTCCAACGCGAAGGGGTCGTGGATGCCGCTGATGCCGCTGAGGGTGAAGTCCTCCTTCCCCGAGGCGGTCGGCTCCA
>CAYSXG010000497.1:0-2987 GCA_964434895.1 uncultured Solibacteraceae bacterium
ACCCCTCTCTCAACCCATTATTCCGGAGCCAGAAGGGGAACCCGGGGGTTTGGCGACCGCCCGCCCCTTGGCTCCCAGAACGGCAAGGGCGACTTCTACCAACCCAGCGGCCGCAGCTACGGGCTGCCCTTCCACACCAGCGTCCAGTGCTTGAGCGACACGGCCCACGACTGGACCAGCACGCACTCGGCCTGGAACGGCGGCGACTGGAACCAGTGGGTGTCCGCCAAGGGCGCGGAGTCGATGGTCTCCTACAACCGGGGCGACCTCGGCTACTACTACGCCCTCGCCGACGCCTACACGCTCTGCGACGCCTACCACTGCTCGGTGATGGGACCCACGGACCCCAACCGCCTCTACCTCTTCACGGGCATGGTGGACCCCAACGGCACTGGCGGCGGGCCCGTCATCGATAACTTCGTGCCGGCCACGGGCTTCACCTGGACCACCTACCCCGAGCGGCTGCAGGCCGCGGGCGTGAGCTGGAAGGTCTACCAGCAGACGGACAACTACGACGACAACGCCCTGGCCTGGTTCGCGCAGTTCAAGCAGGCCCAGCCCGGCAATCCCCTCTACGACCGCGGCATGGTGAAGACCACGGACTTGGTCGCTGATTTCCAGGCCGACGTGGCCCATAACACCCTGCCCAAGGTCTCCTACATCATCGCGCCCGACTACGCCTCCGAGCATCCCGTGTGGTCGCCCGCCAGCGGCGAGGACCTGACCCGGCAGATCCTCCAGGCCCTCGCCTCCAACCCGCAGGTGGCGAACTCCACGGTGTTCATGCTCACCTACGACGAGAATGACGGCTTCTTCGATCACGTCGTGCCGCCCGTTCCCCCCAGCGGCACCGCAGGCGAGTTCGTGGGCGGCCAGCCCATCGGCCTGGGCGTGCGCGTGCCCATGCTACTCGTGTCCCCCTGGAGCCGCGGCGGCTACGCCTGCTCCCAGGTCTTCGACCACACCTCCATCATCCGCTTCCTGGAACGCTGCACCGGCGTTCAGGAACCCAATATCAGCGCCTGGCGCCGCCAGGTCTCAGGCGACCTCACCGCCGCCTTCGACTTCGCCCACCCCGATTTCAGCCAGCCTGCCCTGCCCACCACCTCGCCCATCAGCTGCGGCACAGGCACCACGCCGAAGCCGCCCAGGCAGCAGGCGCTGCCCGCCCAGGAGGGCGGCACCAAGGCCGCCCGGGCCCTTCCCTACCAGCCCAACGCCACCTCCTACACCGACTGCGCCAGCGGCCGCTTCTGGATCAGCATGCGCAACACTGGCAGCGCCTCCACCCACTTTGCCGTCTACCCCAATCAGTACCGCACCGACGGCCCCTGGCAGTACGACGTCCAGGCGGGCAGCGGCCAGGACGACTACTTCAGCGTCGTGGCCTATGGAGGTGGCCACTACGACCTCAGCTGCTACGGCGCCAATGGGTTCCTGCGGCAGTTCGCCGGCAACCTCAACATCGCTTGCGGCCAGGTGGAGGTGGGTTCCAGCATCGACCCCACGGCCGGCGCCATGACCCTCACCTTCAGCAACGCCACCGGCGCCCCCGTCACCTTCACCATCAAGGCCAACGCCTACCGCACCGACGGCCCCTGGACCTACACCGTGCCCGCCGGCGGCAGCGTCTCCGACACCTGGCACCCCGTGGCCAACGGCCAGGGCTGGTACGACCTCTCCGTCACCGAGAGCGGCGATAGCAGCTTCCTGCGCCGCCTCGTGGGCCACATCGAAACCGGCTCCCCCAGCGTCACGGGGAACTGAGGCTCCCGCGCTCCGACATCCATGCACCGTCTCCGGATGGTGCATGGATGTCGGGGATCCGTCACACCCAGCTAGTACATCTGGATCATTCCCGCACCACCCCCTTCACCCTTCCCCGGAGGAACAGCCCATGGCCGCCTTGGCCCATCTCCATCGACACCCCCTGCTCCGGCAGAGCCTCGCCGCCACGGGGCTCCTCGGCATCCTCACCGCCTGCGGCGGCTCCTCCAGCTCTGGGAACCTTGCTTCCACGGCGACCGCGGACCCCACCTCCAAGATCGACACAGTGGTGGTGATCTACGGTGAGAACCGCTCCTTCGATAACCTCTACGGCTCATTCCCCGGCGCCAACGGCATCGCCAACGCCTCCGTCGCCTCCAAGCAGCAGCTGGACCTGGACGGGAAGACGGTGCTCGCCAACCAGCCGGCGGTCTGGGGTTACACGGCCGACCCCACCTGGAGCAAGGTGAGCGGCTTGGCCAATCTGCCCTACGCCCTGGACGGCGCCACCGTGAACGCGCCCGCCTCCATGGTGACCCCCGACCTGGTGCATCGTTTCTACCAGAACCAGATGCAGATCAACGGCGGCGCCAACAACATGTTCGCGGCCTACTCCAACCGCGGCGGCCTCTCCATGGGCTACTACGACGGCTCCTCGCTGAAGATGTGGGCCCTCGCCCAGCAGTACACGCTTTGCGACAACTTCTTCCAGGGCACCTTCGGCGGCTCCTTCCTGAACCACCAGTTCCTCATCAGCGCCGCGGCGCCTCAATACCCCAGCGCCCCTGCCGGCCTGAAGGCCTCGCTGGACGCCAGCGGCAACCTCGCCCTGGATCCCACCTCACCCACCAGTGCTACTTCCGGCAAGGTCAAGTTCCTCCAGGACGGCTGCGTCACCCCCGACGGCTACGCCATCAACACCATCCTGCCGCCCTACCAGCCCAGCGCCGCCCCCGCGGCCACGGGCCAAGACTGGCGCCTGGCGACCCCCGCCGGTGACACCTATGAGGGTTCCGCGGTGCTACCGCCGGTCTCCACCGTCACCACCATCGGCGACACGCTCAGCGCCAAAAACATCGGCTGGAAGTGGTACGCCGGGCTGTGGAACGCGGCGCTGCAGGAGGGCCTGACGGTCACCGATAGTGCGAACTACAAGATCATCTGGACCGAGAACCCGGGCCAGCCCGATTTCGAACCCCACCACCAGCCCTTCAACTACC
>CAYSXG010000498.1:0-2985 GCA_964434895.1 uncultured Solibacteraceae bacterium
TGAGGTCGCGGCGCCGCTTCTGGTCTTCGGGCAGGGGTCCGCCGCCGCCGAAGCGGGCCTCGTACTTCTGGAACTGCACCAGCGTCGTGCCGAAGGCGGAGAAGGAGTCCGTGATGGCGGCATTGAAGCCGGCCACGAAGCTCACCATGGCGATGACCGTGGCCACGCCCGCCATGATGCCCAGCAGGGTGAGGAAGCTCCGGAGCTTCTGGGAGAGCATGGCCCGGAAGGCGAACTTCATGTTCTCGGGGCTGAGGGCCCGGATGCCTGGGGACTTGAAGCGCACCGCGGCCATGGTCACTCCGCCCGGATGGCGTCGATGACGACGAGGTTGGAGGCCCTCCAGGCGGGCAGGAAGCCCGCCACCAGGCCCACGAGGGTGGCGACGAAGATGCCGGAGAAGACGATCATGGGGGTGATCTCGGCGGGGAAGCCCGTGACGCCCTTCACGATCATGGCGCCGGCGCTGCCCACCACCACGCCCACCATGCCGCCGAAGAGGGAGAGCAGGGCCGCCTCCAGGAGGAACTGGTATCGGATATCGCGCTTGCGGGCGCCCAGCGCCAAGCGGACGCCGATCTCCTGGGTCCGCTCCACGACGCTGACGAGCATGATGTTCATGATCACGATGCCGCCCACGCCGAGGCTCACGGAGGAGATGAGCATGAGCAGGATGAAGGCGGCGGAGGAGATGCCCTTCCAGAGCTGCTGCAGGCTCTCCTGGGTGAGGATGCCGAAGGGGTCGGGGTCCTTGTATGAGGTATGGCGCGAGGCGCGCATCAGGGCCCGCACCTCGTCGATGCTGGCGTCCAGGCCCTCCACGCCGCCCGAGGCCTTCACCTGCAGCTGCAGGGAGGCGTTGGCCGCCATGAAGTTCTTCCGGTAGACCTGGATGGGCAGGTAGATGCGGCCGTCCTGGTTGAAGCCGATGCTGCGGCCCTGCTTGGGCATCACGCCGATGACCCGGAAGGGGAGGCCCCGGATCAGCACGGTGCGGCCCACGGGATCCACCTGGGGGAAGAGCTCGTCCTTGGTGTCGGCGCCGATGACCGCCACCATCTGGGCGGCCTCGTCCTCCTGGTCCGTGAAGAAGCGGCCAGAGGCGAAGTCGAGGCGGAACATGTCGGCGAAGAGGGCGTTCACCCCGATGACCGTGATATTGGGCAGGCGCTTGTCACCGTAGTTCACGGCCATGGAGTTGCCCGCGGCGGCGGCGATCTGGGAGGTGTGCGGCAGGTCCGCGTGGATCATCCGCTCGTAGTCCTCCCAGCGGATGGGGGGGCGCTTGAGGGCCTGGATGAACTCCTCCCGCGAGCGGATGAGGCCGAAGCGGTCCACGATGTAGACGTCGGGCGACAGGACGATAACCTTGTCCTTCACGTAGGTGTTGAGCCCCGTGATGACGCCGACGACGCCTACGATGGTGGCCACGCCGATGATGACGCCCAGCAGCGTGAGGAAGCTGCGCAGCTTATGGGCGCGGATGGCCCTCATGGCCACGCGGAAGAGTTCGGCGGGATTCATGGCGGTCCTAAGGGCCTCAGCCCTTGGCTCCGTCCTTGGCGTTGGGCTTGGCCTTGTCCTCGCGGACGGGGTCGCCCTCCTTGAGATCCCGGAGGATGCGGTTGGGTCCCTGGATGACGGTCTCGCCGCCCTTCAGGCCCGAGGTCACTTCCACGTTGAGCTCGCCCAACAGGCCGGTCTTGACGGGCACGAACTTGGCCTTGCCGCCGTCCATGAGGGAGACACCCTCCTCCTCATGGGGCTGGCCGGGCTGGAACTTCTCGCCGGGCTTGAGCTTGATATCGCGCATGACGAGGGCCTGGATGGGCACGGAGAGGGCGTCGGGCTGTTCGCCGGTGAAGATGTCCGCCTGGGCGCTGAGGCCGGGCTTGATGGTGTAGGGCGGGTTCTTGATCCAGACCTTCACCTTGAACTTGATGGCGTCGTTGGTGTTCAGGTTGACGATGGGGCTGCCGCCGACTTCGGTGACCTGGCCCTGGAAGGTCTGGTTGGGGTAGGCGTCGATGCGCACCTGGGCGTCCTGGCCCACCTTCACGTTGGGGATGGAGGCCTCATCCACTTCCATCTCGGCCTCGACCTTGCTCATGTCGGAGACGGTGACGAGCACGGTGCCGGGCTGGTTCTGCATGCCCATGATCGCGGTCTCACCGGCCTCGATGCGGCGGGCGGTGACCACGCCGTCCATGGGGGAGGTGATGGTGGCGTAGTTGAGGCTCACCCGGGACTCGCTTACGCCCGCGTGGGCCTGATCCACCCGCTGCTTGGAGGCGGAGGCCGAGGCCTCGGCGGTCTGGAGGGTGGTCCTGGCCTGGTCGTAATCGGCCTTGGAGAGGATCCCGGCCTTGAAGTTGGCCTCGGCCCGCTGGAAGTCAGTCCTGGCCTGGGCCAGCCGGGCCTGGTCGGAGTTCAGCTGCTGCATCTGGGCCTGGAGCCCCGCCTCCTGGCCGGCCACGCTGGCCCGGCTGCGGGAGGGATCGATCTCCAGGAGGAACTGGCCCTTCTTGACCACGTCCCCCTCTTTCACGCCCAGGCGGGTGACCTGGCCCATGATGTTGGCGGAGATGTCGGCCTTCTTCACGGCCTGGACTTTGCCGTTGGCGCTCACCTTGGACACGATGCGCTCGCGGCCCACCTTGGCGATCTGCACGCCGGCGCCTTTGTCCCCGCTCCGGGTGGCCGCCAGGCTCACCAGGATGAGGAGGGCGACGCCTCCGGCAATGATCCAGAGTTTCTTCCGCTTCATGTCAAAGGCCTCCCGATGGGACTGCTCCCCTAGATTCGCTCAACCTTCCTAAAGGTTTAGGCCTCTATCGCCCGAAGGGGAGCCGCGCGCGGCGAATGGTTTCCGGGAAGGGCCCATCGGGGGAGAATAAATAGAAAACATTTCTATTGACCCCTTCGTCACCGATGCCCCACGCTGAGAGGTAACCGGAGCCTTCATGCAGACCCCCAGCCGAATCC
>CAYSXG010000499.1:0-2979 GCA_964434895.1 uncultured Solibacteraceae bacterium
GGGGAGCGCCGGGGGGGGTCTCGGCGGGAGTGGGGGGGGGGGGGGCGGGGGGGGGGGGGGGGACGGGGGGGGGGCCGGGGCCCGGGGGCTGGCCGGCTACGGACGCCTCCCCTTCGAGGCCACCCTGAGGGCCAGCCTGCGCTGGGAGCGGGAGGGGCGCTTCCTGCAAGTGACCGGCGAAGATTTGGCGGATCGACGCCCCCGGCAATGGGTGGCCGTGGACTACGATCCCGTCCGCCAGATCGTCGGGGATGGCCGCATGGTCCGCCTTCAGGCGGGATGGAAGTTCTAGAAGGCCAGGCTGCCCAGCCGCTCCTCTCCCCGCAGCATGCCGGCGATGAGGAAGGCCATCTCCAGGCTCTGGGTGCCGTTGAGGCGGGGATCGCACCCCGTTTCGTAGGCGCGGGGCAGGTCGGATTCGCCGATGCCCTGGGTCCCCCCGAGGCACTCGGTGACGTTTTCGCCGGTGAGTTCGAAGTGCACGCCCCCGAGGATGGTGCCGGAGGCCCGGTGGAGTTCGAAGGCCTGGCGGAGCTCGGTGAGGATGGCGTCGAAGTTGCGGGTCTTGAGGCCCGCTTCGGTGGTGGTGCCGTTCCCGTGCATGGGGTCGCAGCTCCAGAGGACGTTGCACCCGCTCCGTTTCACCGCCGTGAGGAGGGGGGGGAGGGCCTCCTTGATGCGGCCCGCGCCGAAGCGCGTGATGAGGGTGACCGGCCCGGGCGTGTCCTCGG
Source organism: uncultured Solibacteraceae bacterium (assembly GCA_964434895.1). GTDB lineage: Bacteria > Acidobacteriota > Holophagae > Holophagales > Holophagaceae > CAYSXG01. The sequence goes on from CAYSXG010000499.1 coordinate 732, forward strand.
GGTTTGAGAGCCGGAGGTATTCCACCGGTGCTTCGCGGGCCGTGCTGGGGCCCCCGTTGACGCCGTTGTGGTTTCGGGGCCCGCGCAGGTACTCGAGATGGGCGCCCCCGAGCACCCGGGTCCGCTCCCCGACCCAGAGCATGTGCGCGCCGAGGTTGTAGTAGCCGCCCCGGGACCGGCCGGCGCCCACGGGGGCGTCGGGCACCCAGCGGGTCATGGCCTCCTCGTAGGGCAGGAGGAGGGCCTCGTGGCTGGTGAAGAGGCTGATGCGTTCCAGGGCGCCCCGCTCGAGGTTGCCCAGGGCGGACAGGAAGTCCAGGGACTCCCTCACCTGGTCGAGGACCTGGCGGTAGGCCTGGGTGCTGCCCTGGTGGAGCTCCCACCGCTCGGGGTGGTGCAGGTCCGCGAAGCCTCCTTCGATGAGGGCGCGGAGATGGTTGAGGGTGGCGGAGGCGTGGAAATAGGCCTCGACCATCCGGTTCGGGTCCGGGCGCCGGGCCTCCAGCGTGGCTTCCAGGGCGTTGACGAGATCACCCCGGTAGGAGGGCAGCTCCTCCCCCCGCACCACCTCGACATCCTGGCTGCGGGGCTTCGCGTACTGGCCCGCGATGCGTCCCACCCTCACCACCGGTCGGCGGCCGCTGTGGGTGAGCACCACCGACATTTGGAGGAGCACCCGAAGCTTGTCGGCGATGGCCTCCGCGGTGCAGTCCTGGAACTGCTCCGCGCAGTCGCCCCCCTGCAGAAGGAACCTCTTTCCCCGGGATGCCTCGCCCAGGAGCTCCCGCAGGCGCTCCACCTCCTCCGGAACCACGAGGGGGGGAAGGCTGCGCAGCCTGGCCAAGGCCCTCTCCACCTCGCTGGGCTGCGGATAGGTCGGTTGCTGGCGGGCGCTCAGGCCCTGCCAGGAATGGGGAGTCCAGTGTGGGCTGCTCATGCCCCATTGAAGCCCAAGGTGCGCCCCCGGGGGAAGGCACGGATATTTCTTCAGCCCCTTTCCACGGTCCCGGTCCAGCGATAGCCTTCGCCACCCACGGTGGCGATCCAGGCCCGGTTCTCCTCCTCCCCGAGCTTTCGCCGGAGGTTGGCCACGTGGACGTCCACGGTGCGGGGCGTGGGACGGGCGTCAGCCTCCCAGGCGAGCTGGAGCAGTTCGGTGCGACTGTGGGTGCGCCCGGGGTGGGTGATGAGGATCTCCAGCAGTCGGAATTCCCGCGGTGTGAGGTCCACGGGGCTGCCGTTCCGGGTGACCTCCAGGCAGGGGATGTTGAAGAGGAAGGGACCCGATTTGAGGAGCTGGGGGCGTTCGTGGGGCCGGCTGCGGCGCAGGATGGCCTTGATGCGGGCCACCAGTTCCAGGACGGAGAAGGGCTTGACCAGGTAATCGTCGGCGCCCAGGGAGAGGCCCTGGATCCGGTCCATCTCCTCCCCCCGGGCGGTGAGCATGAGCACCGGCACCGGGTCCTGGGACTCCCTCAGACGCTTGACCACCTCGAAGCCGTCCAGGGTGGGCAGCATCAGGTCCAGGACCAGGAGATCCGCAGGCTTCTTCTTGTGGGCCACCAAGGCGGGAGCCCCGTCCTCCACCGCTTCTACGGAGTAGCCTTCGAACACGAGGTTGTTGACGAGGAGTTGGCGGAGGCTCGGTTCATCCTCCACCACGAGGATGTGGGTCATGAATGCCTTCGCTCAAGGAACGGGAGTCCTCCAGCATCGAAAGAACGGGTTGGACTTGCAAGATCTTTCGCGTGAATTTCCCAATTTGTCGAGGAAGGCCCCTACTGGGCCTCGACGACGAGGGTGGCCTGGAAGCCCCTCCCCGGCGCCGAGGTGAAGTCCAAGCCCCACCCTTCCCGCTGCGCCACTTGGCACAGCAGCGAAATTCCCAGTCCCTGGCCCTCCCGGGTGAAGCCCTCCTTGCCCTCCTTGCGGAAGCGCATGAAGGGCTTGCCCATGGCCGCGAGCTGGGCGGCATCCACCCCGGGGCCCTCGTCGCTGACCCGGATGTAGAACCTGCGGCCCCTCCTCCAGGTCTCCATGGCCACCCGGCCCCCCCCGTGGAAGAGCGCGTTCTCCAGCAGGGTGAGGAGGGCCGGCCTCAGGGAGGGCAGGGCCGCCTGGCCGGAGTCTGGGGACAGCTGCAGGTCCAGGGTGCGCTGGTCCGCTTCGAAGGCGGGCCGCAGAGCCACGGCACCGTCCAAAAGCCCAGGGCCGTTCACCCCCCGCGGGGGGGCCGGGGCCCCCCCCC
>CAYSXG010000500.1:0-2970 GCA_964434895.1 uncultured Solibacteraceae bacterium
CGGGCCTTGGGGTGGGCCCCCCGAGGGGGGCCCTGGTTGGCGCTTACTTGATCTCGATGGTGGACACGCTCATGGGAGGCAGGGCCACGGTCCAGGAGTTGCCGCTCACCGGCACGTCCCCCACGTGGACGGGTTGGACGGTCTGGTGGGCCTGAACCTGGGCCTGGGCCGTGTCCGCCGTGATGCGGTAGACGTAGGCGGTGCCCACGAGATGCTGGCCGTTCAGCGCCACTTCCTGGAAGGACTTGGAGCGGTTGATGGCCACGATGACCACCCGGCCCAGCACCTTGCTATCGGTGCTCACGTAGGCCACCACGTTCTGGGCGTTGCTGGAGCTGGTCTTCAGGGAGGTGTCGCCGAAGTTCGCGTTGGCGCCGTCGAAGCCGCGGAACATCCGGAAGCCCGCGAGGGTGAAGGGGATGTTGTCGCTCAGGGGCCACAGGGTGGCGGCATAGACGCCGTAGCTTCCGAAGATGCCGAGGTTGTCCGCCTGGGCGATGGCGCCGGCGATGTGGTTGTCGCCGCCGTTGCCGTACTCGGTGATGGCGAGCTTGGTCCCCGGCCAGCTCACGTCGATCTTGGACTGGAGCCTGCCCAGCAGGTTGATGGGGGCGCCAAGGTAGTCCGTGATCCAGGAGGTCTCGGTGTAGGTGGGGTCCCACAGGCTGCGCGGGCTCTGGATGATGGCCTGGACCTGGTTGTCCGTGAGGTTGGCCCCCGTGAGGTCCGTGACGCGGGTGCCGTCGCCGGTGGCTTCGGAATACCAGTGGAGGTCGTAGGCATCCAGCAGGCGCTTGCCGTAGGCGTCGGAGGCGACCTTCATCTCCTGAAGGTACTTGTCGGTGAACCAGAAGTCGTTGGTGAAGCCCGCGGAACCCTGCCAGTTGGCGATGCCGCCGAACCCGTAGTGCACGGGGCCGAAGAGCTGGACCTGGGGCGCCACGTCCTTGAGGGCCTTGGTGAGGTTGATGGTCTTCTGGATGTAGGCTTCGGGATCGATCATGGTGGGCTGGATCTCGAAGTGCGTGGAATTCCACAGCTCCGGCTCGTTGTCCAGGCTCACGAAGGTGGGAGCGGCCGCGGCGGAGGAGAAGATGTCGCCCGTGAACTTGGAGCGCAGGGCCCACAGGAACTCGTCCATGTACACGAAGGCGTCCGTGGTGCTCGGGGCGGCCGTGAAGGCCGAGCCCTTCTTATAGACCACCTGCTTGAAGCGGTTGGCGATGTGGTTGGGGTCGTTGACGTCCACCAGGCCGTTGGTGTCGGCGGAGACGTAGCCCTGGAGCTGGATGGTCATGAGGCTGGCCATGCCCAGAGCCTGGTCCTGGGCGATGGTGCCCCGGATCGCTTCGGCCGGCGTGGTGCCGCCGCCGAGGTAGTCGTCGTTGCTGTAGGGACCCCAGTCGCTGCCGGCGTTGGACGCGTTGTTCTCCCAGTTGTAGGCCGTCCAGCGGTTCCCGCCCATGCGGTCGAGGGTGAGGTGGGGCGGGGCTCCGGTCACGGCGCCGTAGAAGTTGAGCCCGTAGATCCAAGGCGAGATCGGCTTGGTGGTGGCGGGATCAATGGTGATGGTGACATCCGCCGTGGTGGCGTTGGTGGTGGTCACGGTGATGGTGGCCGGGCTCGAGTGGTTGTTGAAGGCGTCCGTGGCCACGATGCTCACCGTGTAGGTGGTGGAAGGCTGCAGGAGGTCCAGCATGAAGCTGCGGGACTGGGCGAAGTCCGACAGCGTCCGGGTCAGCAGCGGACCCCCGCTCTTCTGGTAGGTGAAGGCTTCGGTGCAGGGACGGTCCGTGGTCCAGGTGAGGGTGGCCGTGACGGCGTCCACCTTGCTCACCGCCAGGTTGGAAATGACCGGCGGGGTGGTGGGGGCCGCGGGCATCGCGAAGGTGCCTGTGTAGAGGGTCTTGTTCGCCGGCGTCGTGGACAGGAACTGATGGTCGGACGCTGTGATGCGGTAGGCGTAGGTGACCCCGGGGCTGAGGTTGGGGAGGGTCACCGTGTGGTTGGTGGTGTAGTCGTCATCCGTGGTCCCGCCCTGGACGGTCTGGCCATAGGCGGTGGTGGTCCCGTACTCCACCTTGTGGATGGTGGGCTCGTCGGTGGTCCAGGTGAGGGTGAGCTGGTTGTAGGTGAGGTTGCTGGCGGCCGAGCCGAAGGTCAGGACCGGCGGGGTGCTATCGTTCGCCCATCCGAGCTTGACGTCCGCCAGGAAGAAGTGGGGCTGGGAAGCGCCGCCGTCGGCGTTGTTGAAGAGCAGGAAGCGCTCGAAGCTGGGGAACTGGGCGACATTGGGGTGGATCTTGGTCAGGTCCACAACCACGTGGTGCCAAGCCCCGAACTTCTGGGCCGAGGTCATGGTGTCCCAGCCGGGAATGAAGCTCACCAAGGCCAGTTCGTCCGCGTGCCCCCCGTCGTCCAGGATGAAGGTGAGGTTTTCGGCGCCGGTGCTGCCGGCCACGAAGTAGACATCGAATTCGACGGTGCGGAACTGGTTCAGGAAGAGCGGGAAGACGTTGTTCCAGTCGATGCGGTGGGCGAAGCCGATGGCGTTCCACCCATTGCCGGATCCGAAGGCCGCCTCGACGGCCTGGGCTCCCGTCCGGCCGGGGGCCGGGGCGCTGAAGTTGGTGTTGATGCCGGGGGTCCCTTCCCAGGCCTCGCGGATCCAGTTGTTCACCAGACCCACCGTGCCCCCGCCGGGGCCGGAATTGAAGGCCACCAGGTAGTTGAGGCCACTGGCCGGGTTCACGGTCACGGTGGTGGTGGCGGTCTTGGTGCCGCCCGCGTTGGTGGCCGTCAGGGTGTAGGTGGTGGTGACGGCCGGCGACACGCTCACGCTGCTGCCGGTGACAGAACCCACGCCGTTATCGATGCTCAGGCTGGTGGCCCCGCTCACGCTCCAGGCGAGGGTCGTGCTCTGGCCCGCCGTGATGGTCGCGGGCGAAGCGCTGAAGGAGGCGATGGTGG
>CAYSXG010000501.1:0-2969 GCA_964434895.1 uncultured Solibacteraceae bacterium
TTGTCGTCGCCGGTCCGCAGCCTGCGATAGGCCGCCATCATGTTGCCGCGCTCGGCCTCCGGCACCGGCGCCTGGAAACGCGCCCACTTGTCCGGGAACATTTCCGATACCCCGAACTGGTAGTACCAGTCCAGCTCTGCTTGCGAGACCGTATAGACGCCACGCAACACCAGCTCGCTCCCCCGCTGCGGATGCGTCTGTGCATAGGCCAACCCCAGCTGGGATCCCCACGAGCCGCCCAAACCCGGCCCCGGGGTTGCAACCCGGCAACGCCTGGCGCCTGGGCTTTACGCTGGTGCTCTCCCCCTCCGGGATCCCCTTCAATACCGCCCCCCAGATCACGGGCGTGGTGCCCAGCGGCATCCCCTCGGGGACCAACACCCTGAACATGGCGACGCTGCGTAACAACGCCTGGGGCGACGTCGGTTCCTTCCTCGTGGGCTCCGGGGGCGCCATCACCGAGACCCTGCCCTCGGTGCTCTACCCGGGCGTGCAGACGACCGGAACCTACGGCGTCTACGTTCCCGTCACGCCCATCGCGTCGAACTACGGCATCGCCCTCATCGCCGACGATGGCAACGGCTTCGGCCCCTCCGCCCATGCCCTCCAGGTGGTCACCCTCTTCGACGCCCTGGGTCACCCCCTGACCACGCCCACCATCAAGTACCTCTCGTTCCCCAACGCCTACGACCTGGACGGCCAGGCCCTCACCCCCGACGGCTCCCAGGGCATCCTGGTGGACGGCGGGAACACGGTCCGCTTCTTCTCTCAGGTACAGACCGGCAATCCCGTGGCCTCGGCCACCACCGTGGACATCAGCCAGTTCGGCGGGGACGGGGACGCCGTGGCCATCATGCCCGACGGGAACGAGGCCGTGGTCTCCGGCGACGACTCTTCGAAGCTCGTCCTCATTTCGGGCATCAGTTCCGGCACCCCCCAGCTGGCGGCCCCCATCGGCATTCCCGGGTCTCGGGACGGCCTCGTCCTTTCCAACGACGGCAAGGTGATGCTGGCCCGGGGCGGCAGCTCCATCACGGTCTTCCAGATCACGCCGATCACGCCGGTGACCGGCTCCCTGGGCGGGAAGGTCTACCACAGCTTCGCCAACACCGGCGAGATCTCCAACGCCCCGGGCAGCACCGGCGAGGACGGCCGCAACGGCATGGCCTTCAGCCCTGTGGATTCCAGCCGGGCCGTGGTCGTGGGATCCGGGACCATCGCCCTGATCCAGGGCCTTCCGGACAACCCCACCCTGAGGTCCAGCTCGATCTCCGGCGGGGCGGTGCCCTACGCGGTTTCCATTTCCTTCGACGGCAAGCTGGCGGTGGTGGGCACCGACAAGGGCCTGGCCCTCTACGCCGGCGTGGACACCGGCCTTCTCACCCCGGTGGGCCCCCTCTTCGCGCCCAGCTTCCAGTCCGGCGGCACCAGCTACTTCCTCGGGGACGTGAAGACCCTGGGCATCACCCTGGACGGGAAGCACGTCGTGGCCTGCTCCCAGGTCCCGAGTTCCCAGAACGGCACCCTCCTGGTGATCCCCTTCAGCCGCTCGGGCTTCCAGGCCCCCGTGGGGCAGCTGGACGGCGTCGCGGTTCCCGACAATGACCAGCTGGTCATGCACTGAGGATCCGGTCCGCCCCGGGGAAGCGCGGCTTCCCCGGGCCCGCCTTCAAAGAAGGGGATCTACAGCACCTGGGCGCGGCGCTCCCCGTCCAGCCACTGGAGGCGTAGCCCGTCCCCGGGACCCAGGTCCGCGGCCCGGGTGACGGGGCGCCCGTCCTCCCCCCGCGCCAGGACGAAGCCTCGCTTGAGGGGGCCGGAGGGGTCCAGGCCGGGTAGCTTGGAGGCGGCCACCAGCATCCGTCGGCGGCGCAGCTCCGCCAGCTTTGCGAAGGCCGGTTCCAGGCGCCGCCGGGCCTCCCCGAGCCGGGGCCGGTCCGTTTCCCGGGCCACGGAGGAGGCCAGGTGCAGCAGCCGCCGCCGCAGGAGCTCGAGGCGGTGGCGGTCCCGGTCCAGCCGGCTCTGGGGATGGGCCTGTTGAAGGCGGGCCCTCAGGCCCTCGAGGCGCTCGCTCCGGCCCACCCGAAGGCCGGCGAGGAGGAGGCGGTGGGCCAGGGCCTCCAGACGGAGGGCGCCCCGCTCCAGGCGCAGGGGTAAGGCCTGCAGACCCCGGCTGTCCGTCAGCAGGTTCAGGGTGGTCTCGAGGCCCCGGAGCCGCCAGCGCAGCTTGGCGTGGAGGGCCTCCACCCGGCGGTGCAGTTCGCTGGCCAGTTGGGCCCGGTCGGGGCTGGCCAGTTCCGCGGCCTGGCTCGGCGTGGCGGCCCGGCGATCCGCCGCCAGGTCCACGAGGACCGTGTCGATCTCGTGGCCGACGCCGGTGACCACCGGCAGGCGGCAGGCGGCGACGGCGCGCACCAGCTCGGGGTCGTTGAAGGCCCACAGGTCTTCGATGCTGCCCCCGCCCCGCACCAGGAGGATCACGTCGCAGCCCCAGTGCGGGTCCTGGATCTCCTGCAAGGCCAGCAGGTTCTCGGTCACGGCCCCCTCCACCTTGGCCGCGGCGGGGGGAACGGGCGGCAGGTCCGTAAATTCAGTGAAGCTCCCCAATTACCTGACCTACCGGAGCGGGGCCGGGAACGAAGACGAGATGAAGGCGGGGCGGGCGGCCGTCGCATCGGGCGACGACGCCGGCGTCCAGGCCGCCATGTCCGACCGCTGGCTCTCCGACGTCACCGTGTTCGGTCGCGCCACCCACGTGCGCGACGGCGTGGAGGCCTGGCGCGCCGCCGGCGTGAACACCGTCATCGTCGTTCCCTCGTCCACGCGCGGCGGCCAGATGTTCGCCTTCGAAGAGGTGCTCGCCGCGTTCCGCTGAACCGCTGTCGGTCGTGAACCCTGACGTATGATGAGCGCATCGTGAGTCGCCGCCGTCTCGTATTGCGCCATAGACACATCCAGAACGCAGGGGT
>CAYSXG010000502.1:0-2962 GCA_964434895.1 uncultured Solibacteraceae bacterium
GACCAGGGCTACCGCATCAACACCATCCTGATGAGCGACTTCGTCTACCCCAGCTGGTTCACGGCCAGCGGTACCAGCCCCTTCGACCAGACCCGGCTCATCACCGCCCCCTTCCAGGTGCTGCCTGGAGGTTACCTGCCCTGACGGAGGTTAAAGCTACGGATGCTTCCTTGGTGACCGGTAGTCACCAAATGGTGCCACGCTTGTGACCTGACCAGCTTATTGACCCAGCGGCTTAATCCAAAAAGCCCGACCATTGGTCGGGCTTTCTACCTGGTTGGGGAGGAAGGACTCGAACCCTCGCATGGCGGGATCAAAACCCGCTGCCTTACCACTTGGCGACTCCCCAGCTGGCCTAATTCTAAGGCTGGCGCGGGTTCCAAGTCCATAGGCGACCCGGTTCAGGGCCCGGGGGGAGGCGCGCTCAGGGCGGGGATGGGCCGGCCGTCCGGGGGACGCTCCCAGGCGATGTTCAGCCAGGCGGCCACCGTCGGGGCGAGGTCCCAGAGGGGTACGGAGCCCAGCTTTCCGCGGCCGGCTCCCAGCACCACCAGCCAGGTCTGCATGGCCGGCTCCTCGGGGGGATAGGCGTGGGCCCCCAGTCTTCCCTTGGCCTCGTCCAGGAAGGCTTCGCCTGTCTGCTGGGCCAGCCAGGTGCCCAGGGGGGCCACAGCCACCAGGTCCCCCACCCGGGGGTTGCCCCCCAGGTGGAAGGCCGGGGGCAGCTCCTCCCGCCTCCAGACCCGGAGACCCTCGGCCTCGAGCCGGCGCAGGGCCTCCTCCCGGGCCCGGGGGTCCTGGAGGTAGACGTAGGCGCTGCCTCCGTGGGCCACCAGCGCGGGATGCAGGTCCCCCAGGAGCTCCGGAAGGCGGATGAGGCGCTTCATGCCCGCCATGCCGTGGTCCGCCGCCAGCACCAGGCGGAGGCCGGGATGGCGGCGCAGCAGGCCGGCGGCCCAGGGGGCGAAGCGGCGGTCGATGGCGCGCATCCGCCGCCGCATCTCCGGGCTGTCCGGGCCGTAGCGATGCCCCACGTAGTCGATGCCGGGCAGGTAGGCCATCACCAGGCGGGCGCCCCCCTGCAGGGCCTCGTCCACGAAGGCCAGGGCGTCCTGGTCCTTGCGGCCGCTCCGGTAGGGCTCCAGCCTCCAGGGCAGCACGCCCTGCCAGGGCCCGTCCCCGCAGGGCCAGAGGTAGACGGCGGTCCGGACGCCGGAGCGGGTGGCGGCCACCCAGAGGGGCTCCCGCTGCAGCAGGTTGCCCTGGGCGGCGTAGGGCTGCGGCCCCAGCTCGGGGTCGAGGAAGCCGTTGGCCACGATGCCGTGGTGCTCGGGCCAGCACCCCGTGGTCAGGGTGGAATGGCCGTTGAAGGTGGTGGAAGGGAAGGGGGGCAGGCCCCGCCCCCGCCATCCCTTTTCCGAGAGCCGCCACACCCGGGGCATGGTCCGCGGCGTGAAGAGGTCCGCGGCCAGGCCGTCGAAGCTGAGCAGGACCACCGGCGCCGCGGCCTGCAGGGGCAGCCACGCCAGGAGGAGGGCCAGGATCCGGGACCAGAACATGCCCCAGTGTTGCCGGGAGTCGGCCCCCGAAGCCAGTGCGCTATGGTGAGGGGATGGAAACACCTTCCTGGCCCTATCCCTTGCTGCGCCTGAAACCCGGCAAGGAGGCCCTCCTTTCCAAGCGCCACCCCTGGATCTTTTCCGGGGCCCTCGCGGCTCCTCCGGAGGCGAGCCTGGTGCGGATCGCGGACGCCTCCGGCAACGTCCTGGGGGTGGGCACCGCCTCGGCCACGAACCCGCTGGCGGCGCGGGCCTTCCGTTTCGAGAATGCCCCCCTCGACGAGGCCTACTTTCGGGAGCGCTTCGAAGCGGCGCTGGCCCTCCGCCGCACCCTGGGACTGGACGGTCCCGACCGCGGCTGCCGCTGGGTCTTCGGGGAGGGGGACCGCCTGCCGGGCCTCGTAGTGGACCGCTACGCCTCGGCCCTGGTGCTCCAGGTGGGCACCGCGGGGCTGGAGGCCCTGAGGCCCCTTTGGTGGCCGGTCCTCCTGGAGCTCGGCCGCCGGGAGGGCCTCGGGGCCTTCGTGGAGCGCAGCCAGAGCGGGCGCAAGGAGGAGGGCCTCGACCCCGTGAACCGCCTGCTCAAGGGGAGCCTCGCGGGCCCCGTGGAGATCCGCGAAGGGGCCGTACGCCTGAGGGCGGACCTGCTCAAGGGGCAGAAGACCGGCTTCTTCCTGGACCAGCGCCCCCATCGCCTCTCGGTGGGGCGGGTCTCCGAGGGCTGCCGCGTGCTCAACGCCTTCGGCTACACCGGCGGCTTCTCCCTCCACGCGGGGATGGGCGGGGCCCGGCGGGTGGCCACCCTGGACATCAGCGGTCCCGCCCTGGAGCAGGCGGAGGCGGACTGGGCCCTCAACGGCCTCGACCCGGCCCGCCACGAGAGCCTGAAGGGCGACGCCTTCGAGGTGATGAGGGACCTGGAGCCCGAGGGCTGGGACCGCGTCATCGTGGATCCCCCCGCCTTCGCCAAGCAGCGCAAGGACGTGGACAAGGCCTTCAAGGCCTACAAGGACGTCTTCCGCCTCGGCGCCCGCGCCACCGCCCGCGGCGGGATGCTGTTGTGCTTCTCCTGCAGCCAGCACCTGGACCGCACGCGCTTCCAGGAGGCCGTGTGGACCTCCCTCCTGGAGGCCGGACGCGAAGCCCAGGTCCTGGGCCACCTGGGGCAGCCCGAGGACCATCCCTACGCCCTCGACCACCCGGAGGGCTTCTACCTCAAGGGGCTGTGGCTGAGGGTGCTGTAGGGCGCGGCGTTGCCAGGGCGGGTGGGGGCGGGCATCCTCTAGCCATGAAAAGCCTCGTCGCCCTGCTCGTCGGTCTCAGCCTCCCCGCCGCGGCGGTGAAGAAACTCACCGTGACGACCCCGGCCGGCCCGCGGGAGGTCCTCGTGGCCACCCCGGCCG
>CAYSXG010000503.1:0-2962 GCA_964434895.1 uncultured Solibacteraceae bacterium
CCCTGGCCTACGGGGGGCAGGCTCCCGCCCCCGCCCTGGACCCGGTGGTCGAGGCCCTGGGCCTGGGACTCTGGCTGGAATCCCGTCCCCATCAGCTGAGTCCGGCCCTTCGCCGCCTGGCGAACCTGGGGCGGGCCCTGGCCTACGATCCGGACCTGGTCTTCCTGGACGACCCCCTGGGGGATCTGGACCCCCAGACCCACGTGCGCGCCCACCGGGCCTTGGAGGCCTTCCTGGGCCAACGGCCCCGCACCCTGGTGCTCACCGCCACGGAGCCCACGCCCTACGAGGCCATCCGGGGTCTTCATCGCGCCCTCCTAGGCGGGGGACGGCTTAAGCTTCTGGGGGACCTCCCATGACCCGATCAGACGGCCAGCAGCACGCGCGCGTGGGCGCCATGGCCCTGGGGGCCTTCGGCCTCGTGACGGGCCTCTTCCTGCTGAAGGGGGCCGATCGCCTTCTGGGAAGGACCTATCCCCTCCACGTGGAGCTGCCTTCGGTGGAGGGGCTGGCGGAGGGGGCCGAAGTGCAGTTCCGGGGCTACCGCGTGGGCTACGTGGAGGGCATCGCCTGGGAGGGGGGCAGCCCTCCCCGCTTTCGAGTGACCTTCCGGGTGACCCGCAAGATCCGCCTGCCGGAGGGGACGGCCTTGATCCTGCTCCCCAAGGGCCTCAGCGCGGCCTACCTGGACGTCCTTTGGCCCGAGCGACCCGGGGCGGACCTGGCCCCCGGAGCCACCCTCCCAGGATCCGCCGGGCCCACCCTCGCCTCCTTGCTGGGGAGGGCCGACGGGGCCCTGACGGGCATGTACCAGGTGGCCCGAAGGCTTTCCCAGGAAGGCCTGGGCAGCCTGCTGAGGGACCCCGGGACCCAGCGCCTGGTGACGGAGCTGCGGGCCCTGGCCCGGGAGGCCCGGAAGGCCGCCTCCGGAGCCGAGGGGTTGATGGAGGACGGCCGCAGCCTCCTGGCCCGCAACGGGCCGGCGCTGGACCGCAGCCTGGCCAGCCTGGAGCGGAACCTGGCCCAGGCGGAGGAGGGGACGCGCCAGATCCGCGCCTACCTGGACGCCCACCGGGAGGCCCTCCAGGCCGCCCCCGGGGCCATGGTCCGGGCGGCGGAGCGGGTGGACCAGGCCGGCGAGAAGGTGGGCGGCCTGGTGGACGAAAATCGCCAGGAACTGCGGGCCCTGCTGGGGACCTTCGAAAGCACCCTGGGCTCCCTGGAGGAATTGTTGGAGATCCTCAAGGCCAAGCCCAACCGCGTGATCTTCGGACAGGTGGCCCCCGAGGAGCTGGAGGCGGCCCGGGCCCGGGTGCGGGCCCGCCGAAAGGTCGAACCCTCCAAGTGATCCGGCGGGTTCAGGCCAGGCGCCGGCAGAGAAGGAGGGTGCAGTCCTCCCGGGAGAGGGTCTCGGCGGAGTCCAAGGAATGGTCCAGCAGGGCCTCGGCCAATTCCGAAAGCTCCCATCCTTCGCCTCGGGGCATGGCCTCCCAAGGGCTTCCCCCCCGGGAGGCGTGGCGCAGAAGGAGCCCCGGCGTGCCCAGGCAAAGCACCTCCCCCGCCTGGAGGAGATGGACGCTCTCCCGGAATTCCGAGGCCTCCCCGAAGCGGATGGCGGGACCCGTCGAGGGAAGGGGTCGGCTCGCCCCCAGGATCCCGGCGGCGGATTCCCCGGCCACGCAGGCCGTGAGGGCGCCCTCTTCGGGATCCAGGTAGACGAAGGCCCCCCGCACGGCCTGGTGGGGGCTCAGGTGGGGCTGGAGGACCCGGCTCAGTCGACCCGCCAGGAGGGCCGCGGGCACCTCGATCTGCCCCCAGGCCGCCAGGTGGGCCTGGAGGAAGGCCATGAGCAGGCCGGCCCCGAGGCCGAGGTCGTTCACCTCCGCCACGGCCAGGAAGACGCGCCCGTAGGGGCTGGTCCAGGCGCCGTAGACCTGGCTGGACACCCCCCGGTAGGCGCGATTCTCACCCCAGAGCTGGAAGCCGGGAAGGTCCGGAAGGTGCTCCGGGAGCAGGCGCTGCTGGACCTCCCGGGCGATCTGGAGGTCCCGGTCCAGGAGGCGTTTTTCCAGGGCCTGGTCCTGGAGGCGCCGGAGCCGGATCCGGGCCGCCGCCAGGTGGGCCAGGATGGAGACGAGGCGCAGGTCCGTTTCCCGGAAGTGCCGGCCCTGCCCCGCCGCCTCGAAGTAGAGCAGGCCCACCACCTCCCCATCGTGCTCCAGGGGGGTGGCGAGGATGGAGCTGACCTCCTGCTGGCGCAGGGAGGCCGCATCCCGGAGATCCGAATCCAGGTTGAGGTCCTTCACCAGGAGCCCCTCCCGATGGTCCAGCACGGTGGAGAGCAGGGTCTGGGAGATGCGGAGGGGGGCGTTTTCCGGACCCCGATAGGCGCTCATCTCCAGGCCGTGGCGGGTGCCCTGCAGCAGCACCGCCGAGCGGGTCGCCTTCAGTCGGACGTGGAGCCTTTCCAGCAGCTGATCCAGCAGCTCCTCCAGGGGGGCGTCGTTCACCAGGGCCAGGGTCATGTCCTGGATGAGCTCGATGGAGCCTGCCCAGAAGTGGCCCACGCTTTCCCCCCCTGCCCCGCCCGTGCTGCGCAGCAGGTCCGCTCGCCGCGCCACCACCGTCACCTGGCCCTGGCGGCCGGCGGGGTCGATGACGAGGCCGTGGCTGGTGGGTTCCTGCCAGTAGGCCGAGACCTCCCCGAAATGGACCACCTGGCCCGACGCCAGCTCCACCCGCCCCAGGACGGGGATGCCCCCGACGTGGGTGCCGTTGGTGGAGCCCAGATCCTCCACCGAGACCTCCTCGGCGCCGTTGATGAGGATCTGGCCGTGGCGCCGGCCCAGGCTCGGATCCTGGAGGCAGACCCGGCCCTCCCGCAAGCGCCCCACCCCGTGGACGCCGGGGACCGGGTCCAACCTGCGCAGGGCCCCGGGGCCCGGTCGGAATAAGAAGCCGG
>CAYSXG010000504.1:0-2956 GCA_964434895.1 uncultured Solibacteraceae bacterium
CCTCTACCTGGCCGTTCCCTTCCTGCTCTCGAAGGGCTTCTCCCTCACCCAGATCGGCCTGGCCACCAAGGGGGTGGGCCTGGGGGCCCTGCTCCTGGGAGGCTTCGCGGGGGGGTGGCTCATGCGGCGCTGGCCCCTGCGGCGGGCCCTGCTGGTCTTCGGCGTGGCCCAGGCGGCGCCCTGCCTGGCCCTCTTCCTCCTGGCCCGGAGCGGACCCAACCTGCCCCTGATGCTCGCGGTCGTCGGCCTGGAGAATTTGGGCTACGGCCTGGGCATGGTGGCCTACACCGCCTTCATGATGCGGCTCTGCGACCGGGGCCTCGTGGCCACGCAGTACGCCCTCCTCAGCAGCCTCGCGGCCCTGGCCCGGGTGGTCTTCGCCGCGCCGGCGGGGGCCCTGGCCGGGCGCATGGGGTGGGCGACCTTCTTCCTGGGCTGCCTGGGCCTCGCAGCGCCGGGCCTGCTGCTGCTGGTGCGCTTCGAGGCCTGGGGCCTGGAGGAGGGCTGAGGGGCGCCGGACTCAGTGGGGCCAGAGCCAGCCGAAGGCCCCCCCGGTGACCAGGCTGTAGAGCAGCCCGTCCAGGACCTCCTTCGCCGCCGAGCTCCAGGGCTTGCCCATCCAGATGGCGGCGGGGGCGGCCCCGCCGGCGTAGGCGAGGAAGGACACGGTGGCCGTGAGGCGGAAGACGGAGAGGCAGGGGTTCCCGGCCGGGAGCAGGCGGGAGGCGAGGTAGGCCGCGAAGAAGGAGACGATCCCGCAGAACAGGAACCAGAGCCCCAGGGGCAGGCCCATGCTGGGCGGGCAGGGGGCCTTCAGGACCAGGAAGCCCACGGGGCCTTCCGTGAACTTCCGCTGCATCTCCGGGCTCTCCATCTCCTTCATGTCCAGGCAGTGGGGGAAGACGTACTGGCCGGGGGCGGGATTCCCGGCCCGGACGGCGGCCAGGACCTCCTCCTCGTTGGGCAGCTTGCGGTAGTCCGAGTTGTGCCACTTGAACACCATGTGCACGAGGCTGCTGGCGATGAAGACGAAAACAGCAGCCGCAAGGACGGGCGCCCACAGCTGGGTGAGGGAAACCATGGAATGCCTCCGGAGATGACCTGGGTGGGTGGGGATGCCTCCGAGCCTACCCCAGGGGCCCCCGCCGTCAATGGGCGAGTCTTAGACGGCCCGCTCCTTTCCGAAGACCCGGTCCAGGACCAGGCCCGCGGTCTCCTCGATGCTGCGGCCGGTGACGTCGATGACGGGCCAGCGCCGGTTCCGCTTGAAGACCTCGTCGGCCCAGGTCAGTTCCTCCAGGATCTGTCCCATGTCGCCGTAGCTGTCCGCGCTGCCCCGGGCCCCCAGCCTCAGGATGCGGTTCTGGCGGATCTCCTGGAGGCGGTCCGCCTGGATGGTGAGGCCCACGATCTTCCCCTGGGAGATGTGGCCCAGGTCCTCGGGCAGGGGGACCCCCTTCACCAGCGGCACGTTCATGACCTTGTGCCCCTCCATGGCCAGGTACATGGAGAGGGGCGTCTTGCTGGTGCGGGAGAGGCCCACCAGCACGATGTCGGCGTCCAGGATGCCCCGGAGGTCCTGGCCGTCGTCGAACTTGAGGGCGAACTCGATGGCCTCGATGCGCTTGAAGTAGCGGTCCCCGACGGCGTGGAAGGCGCCGGGGCGCTCCTCCGGGCACTCCCGCAGGTAGAGGGCCAGGGTGTCCATGAGGTCGCCGAAGAGGTCCACTTCCGTCAGGCGCAGCTCCGCGCAGCGCTGGGTGATGTAGTGGCGGAGGTCCCCGGAGACGGTGGTGTGGATGAGGATGGCCCGCTTTTCCGCGGCGAGCTCGAAGATGCGGGCCATGTCCTCCCGGGTCCGGACGTTCTGGAAGCGCCGCACCAGGGCCTCCTCCCCGCGGCCGAACTGGGTGAGGGCCGCCGCCACCATCCGCAGGCCCGTCTCCCCGGACCCCCCCGAAACGATGAAGATGGGCTGGCGGTCCATGAGAACCTCGAAGCCAAGATGTACCACGGCCCCCTGATCCGACCCAACGCCGCCGTGCCCTGGATGGCCTGGGGCCTGCCCGTGGGGATGCTGGGTCTGGGCCTGCTGATCTTCCTCGTGCGCTGGTTGAGGCTGCGTCGGAGGCCCCCCCAGGACCCGGAGGCCCTCCTGCTCCTGGCGGTGAGCGGAAGCCTCCAGGAGCGCGGGGAGCTGGCGGCCACCTTGGGGACCCTGCGCACGGTGCAGGAGCGGCTGTTGGACGCCCTCCCCTTCGGCCTCCTGTGGGTGGACCAGCACCAGCGGGTGGCCGCCCTCAACGCCCCGGGCAGGGCCTGCCTGGGGGTGCGACCCGGCGTGGTGGGCCTGGACGCGGCCTTCGTCCTGGAGCCCTTCCCCTGGCTCCTGGCGGGGCTTCAGGAGGCCCCCGGGGCCCCCTGGCGCTGCGAAGGGGGCGGGCGGCGCTGGCAGCTGCGGCGCATCGAGGCGCCGGACCGCGTGGGGGCCCTGCTCCAGTTCGAGGATGTCACGGAGCTCGAGGCGGAGGAGCGCCGGCGCGCCCTGCGGGAGCGCTTCGCGGAGCTGGGGGAGATGACCGCCGGCGTGGCCCACCAGCTGAAGAACGGCTTGGCGGTGCTGAAGGGGCAGGGACAGCTGCTGGCCAAGGCCGGTCACCAGGAGGTGGCCCGGGAGGTGCTGATGGAGGTGGAGGAATTGCTGGCCCTCACCCAGCGCTTCCTCCAGTGGGCCAAACCCCTCACGCCGGAGCGGGTGGACATGGACCTGGCCTCGGTGGCGTCCCTGGCGGTGGAGGAGGTGCGCCGCCGGCCCCTGGCCCAGGGGCGCCGGATCTCCCAGGAAGGGGCAGGACGGGCCCCCGGGGACCCGATGCTCCTGCACCAGGCCCTGGTGAACCCGCGGGAGAACGCCCGCCAGGCCACGCCCTTGGGGGGGGCCGTCCCCGCCCAGGTG
>CAYSXG010000505.1:0-2954 GCA_964434895.1 uncultured Solibacteraceae bacterium
CCCTCTTAAACGAGATCACGCCGGCGGGCATCCAGAAGGCCATGGCCAACCCCACGGCCGTCAACAAGGGTCTGGTGGACGCCCAGCGGGCCCGCCGCGTGCTAGACCGCCTCGTGGGCTACAAGGTCAGCAAGGTGCTCTGGGACAAGGTGCGCCGCGGCCTCAGCGCCGGCCGCGCGCAGAGCGTGGCCGTGCGGCTCATCGTGGACCGGGAGCGGGAGATCCAGGCCTTCAACCCCGTCGAGTACTGGGTGCTGAAGGGCAAGTTCGCCGCCAAGGTGCCGCCGCAATTCTGGATGCGCCTCACCAAGATCGGCGGCCAGGCCCTGCAGCTCGGCAACAAGGAGACCAAGCGCCGCGTGGCCGACGCCTCCCAGGCCAAGGACCTCAAATCGCAGCTGGAGAAGGCCGCCTACAAGGTCACGGCGCTGGAGACCAAGGAGAAGAAGCGCAACCCCGCCGCCCCCTTCACCACGGCCAACTTGCAGCAGGAGGCCGCCCAGAAGATGCGCTACTCCGTCACCCGCACCATGCAGGTGGCCCAGCGCCTCTACGAGGGCGTCGACTTCGGCGAAGGCCCCGTGGGCCTCATCACCTACATGAGGACGGACTCGCCCCGACTGGCCCCCGAGGCCATCGAGGCCACCCGCGCCTTCATCTCGCAGAAGTACGGCGACGACTACCTGCCCGCCAAGGCCCGGGTCTTCACAGGCAAGGCCGGCGCCCAGGACGCCCACGAGGCCATCCGCCCCACGGACATCACCCGCACGCCGGAATCGCTGCGGGGCCACCTGGAGCCGGACCAGTTCCGCCTCTACGCCCTCATCTGGCGCCGCACCATGGCCTGCCAGATGGAGGCCGCCCGCTTCGACGAGACCCTCGTCCAGACCGAGGCCGCGCTGAAGGACGGCGAGACCGCCACCTTCGAGGCCAAGGGCGAGATCGAGCGCTTCCCCGGCTGGCTCATCGTCTACCGTGCCGACGCCGCCGAGCAGAAGGCCGAGGACATCGCCGACGGCGCGAAGGACGCCAACGAGGAGGACGAGGAGAACGTCGGCCTTCCCGCTATGACCTTGGGCGAAAGCCTCAAGCTCGAAACCCTCGACACGGATCAGCAGTTCACCAAGCCCCCGGCGCGCTTCAACGAAGGCTCCCTCGTGAAGGAGCTGGAGGAGGACGGCATCGGCCGGCCCTCCACCTACGCCAGCATCATCGACACCATCCAGGGCCGCGACTACGTCAAGAAGGTGGAGGGCCGCTTCAAGCCCACGGAACTGGGCCTGGTGGTGACCGACCTCCTGGTGCAGGGCTTCGAGAGCCTCATGGAGCCGGGCTACACCTCGGGCCTGGAATCCCAGCTGGACCGCATCGAGGAGGGGGAGATCACCTTCCTCAAGGCCATGAAGGACTTCTACGGCCCCTTCGAGAAGCTCCTGGCCAAGGCCGGCCACCAGATGCAGAACCTCAAGGCCGGCGTGCCCGCGGACAAGGACTGCCCCAAGTGCGGCGCGGCCCTCCTCAAGCGCATCGGGAAGAACGGCCTCTTCTTCGGCTGCACGAACTACTACGCCGAAAAACCGGAAAACAAGTGCGACTACACGGCGGAGGTGGAGCAGCTGGACGAGCCCGAGGACGCGCCGGAATGCCCCCTCTGCGGATCCACCCCCATGAACCTGCGCAAGGGGCAGTGGGGCCCCTTCTGGGCCTGCACCAACTACCCGAAATGCAAGGGCATCCGGAAGGCGGACCCCAAGGGCATCCCCGTGCCCGCGGACCAGCCCACCGGGGAGAAATGCCCCACCTGCGGGAAGGAATTCGTCAAGCGCCACGGCCGCTACGGGGAGTTCGTCTGCTGCGTGGACTACCCCACCTGCAAGACGGTCAAGAAGGAGATCCTCGGCGTGCCCTGCCCCAAGTGCGGCGGGGACCTGAGCCCCCGCAAGACCCGCTTCGGCAAGGTCTTCTACGGCTGCACCAACTACCCCAAGTGCGATTTCACCGCCTGGGACAAGCCGGTGCCCAAGAGCTGCCCGGCCTGCAAGGGCACCTACATGACGGAAAAGACCCGCAAGCCCAGGGGCAAGGATCCCATCACGGTCCTCCTCTGCCCCGCCTGCCAGCACGAGGAACCGATGGGGTGACCGACCGCCGGATCGCGAAGCGGCCTGCGGGGCAGGCCGCGCAGCGAGGATCCGGCGAAGAGGTCATGCCACGCGACCGCCGGATCGCGAAGCGGCCTGCGGGGCAGGCCGCGCAGCGAGGATCCGGCGAGGAGGCTCCACCGCCACGAGGCGAAGCCGAGTGGGAGCCCCGTCCGGGGGAGGTCATGCCGCGCGACTACCTTCCGGCCCTACTCCCAGCGAAATCGCAGGGGCATCGCCCACGGGCGTGGACTCGTGGTTTCGAGCGCCGATTCCTATCTCAGCGCCAGCATCCCTCGGTCCAGTACCAGCCCGAGGGATGGCGGCTCCAGTGCCCCTCCACCCACACGGCCCGGGGATGGGGGCGGACCGCATGGTGGCCGGGCACCCAGGCGTAGTCGTCCCCCCGCCAGGCCCAATGGCCCGGCACCCACACGTGCTCCACGGTGGGCGGCGCGGGGACGACCTCCATCCGCATCGGCGGGGGCTCCCGGTGCACGTAGACCACGCCCACCGGCGCCACCACCGCCACCCGGCCCGGCCTCACGGTGGCCACGCAGCCCGTGGCCAGGAGCAGGGCCCCCAAGCTGATCCCTCGCGTGTTCCAGTCCTGCATGGCTCCTCCCAAGGCTCTCCCTTCATAGACCCCGCCGAGGGTCCCGGGGTTGAGGCGCCCCGCGGGAACGGGCCCCGGTCTCGAATGGATTCGGTGGCGAGCATGTGCATGGAACATGGCGTGCCTTCAAGGCCATGAGGTGGAGCGTCGGTTTAGCATTCGCGTGGATTCGCGGATCCATTCCGTCCTTCAACTCA